>AEPR01000810.1 GCA_000195205.2 Oxalobacteraceae bacterium IMCC9480
TTGCTTTTCCCACTGCCGATTTAGTCAGATTGAGCCGGTCGGCAGCAGCCGTGAAGCTACCCGCTTCGACCACGGCAACGAATGTTTCAAGGCCTTTCATACGTTCTGCAGGAGTCATGATTACTCTTCGAGTAGAAAATTTTTCTACAATAGCAAAGAATTAATATCCGTAACAAGAAACTATTTCCTCGATACCCTACTTGCTTCCTTCTTTTAAGTGAACTGCAATGTCCAATGTAAACACCATGCATGCCGAGCCGCAGCCGGCCGCCGCTTCCACCAAGGCAAGCACGGCATCGATTGCCATCCTCGCTGTGGCTGCATTCGTCATCGTCACCACAGAGTTCCTGATCATCGGACTGTTGCCGGCGCTGGCACGTGACCTTGGCATCTCTGTCACCACTGCCGGCCAGTTCGTCACTTTGTTCGCCATCGTGGTGATGGTGTGCGGGCCGTTCCTGACTGCGGCGCTAGCCAATATCGAGCGCAAGCGCTTGTTCATTGCGATCCTCGTCTTGTTTGCCTTCTCTAATGCCCTGGCAGCTGTCGCACCGAATGTCTGGGTGCTGGCCATCGCGCGTCTGCTACCGGCGCTGGCGCTGCCCGTGTTCTGGGGCACGGCGAGCGAAACGGCCACGCAAATCGCCGGCCCGGGCAAAGGCGGCGTTGCCGTGTCCAGGGTCTATCTGGGCATCTCTGCAGCGATGCTGTTCGGCATTCCGCTGGGAACGCTGGCGTCCGACGCCATCGGTTGGCGCGGGGCCTTCGCTTTGCTGTCGGGATTGTCACTGGTGATCGCCATCCTGATGTTCATCAGCATGCCGACGGTGCGCTCCTCACAGCCTGCGAGCATGGCTGATCAGGCCAGGATTCTCAAAAGCCCGTTCTTCCTAGCCAACGTTGGATTGTCCATACTGGTCTTCACTGCCATGTTCACCGGCTACACGTATCTGGCCGAGATGCTGGAAAAGTCCGCTGGAATCGCGCCGGCGATGGTCGGCTGGTGGCTGATGGGTTTCGGTGCCGTCGGCTTAATTGGTAACTGGCTCGGTGGTCTGTGGGTCGATAAAAAGCCGCTGGCCACCACGGCCATGTTCAGTGCACTGCTGGCCGTCGGCATGACGGCGTCGATGGTGCTGGCCGATACCAGCATCGGCTTCGCCATTGCTCTGGGTAGCTGGGGCATCGCCAATACGGCTCTTTATCCTATTTGCCAGATCCGCGTCATGAAGGCGGCGTCTCAGGCGCAGGCACTGGCCGGCACGATCAATGTCTCTGCTGCCAACGGTGGTATCGCGCTTGGCGCAGTGCTCGGCGGACTGAGCATCTCGGTCTGGGGAGCGGGCAATGTCGGTTATGTGTCGGCTGCCATCGCCGTGCTGGCCGTTGGTGCCGCCGCGCTGGTCTCGACACTGACGCCGGCTGCCGCGCGTCCTGCTGCATGAACACGGTCCCGTCCGTTTTCCTGTTCACTCACAAGGAGGTTTCCTGATGCTTCAACCAGCCATCGGACCCGTACCGGAAGAACTTGCCAGTCATCCAGGTTACCAGCGGGTCTTCAGGCCGGGTCGATTGACGTTCGGTTTCATCATGCCGCTGGAAGGCTATCCAGACTCGCCATTTCCGACCCTGGAAAATCATCAAAAGCTGGCGCGGATGGCTGACGAGGCGGGATTTTCTGCCTTGTGGCTGCGTGACGTTCCATTCTACGACCCCGGTTTCGGCGACACCGGACAGATGCTCGACCCGATGGTCTATCTGGGTTTCCTGGCCGCCCACACGCGTCGCATTGCGCTCGGTACGGCTGGCATCATTGCCACGCTGAGGGAGCCGCTCATCGTCGCCAAACAAGCGGTGTCAGTCGACCAGTTGCTGGGCGGTCGCTTCCTGCTCGGCCTGTCCACCGGCGACCGTGAAATTGAATATCCGGCTTTCGCTGCAAACTACGACAACCGGAGCGAACGCTATCGCGAGGCCTTCAGCCTGATCAAATCGGTCACCGAACAGGATTTTCCGCGATCGCAATCCGTGCATTACGGGAAGCTCGATGGTGCCATTGACCTGATCCCCAAACCGGTCGGAAAGCGTTTGCCGATGATAGTCGTCGGGCGCGCCCGGCAGGACATGGCGTGGATTGCCGCGCACAGTGACGGATGGATTTGGCATCTCAGCGATTTCAAGCGTCTGCCGCAACTGATCGCGCTGTGGCGTGAGAGTCATCAGGATCACTGGATCAAGCCGTATGGCTACGGCACCATGTTCGATTTGTCCGAAAACCCGCATGAGCCGTTGCGCTTCATGGGTAATGGTGTGCGTGCCGGCCGTAACGCCCTCATCGACTTGTTCCACGCCCAGCAGCAGCAAGGTGTCAGCCATGTCGCGCTCAACCTGAAGCCGCTGCGCAGGCCGGCCCATGACGCCCTGGCCGAGTTAGCCGAATACGTGTTGCCGTTATTCCCGGCTGAGTAAGTCGCTGCTTCACGTCAGGGCGTCTCTGGAACGCGCCACGCATTGCCCATCAGCGGTATCGCAGTCCGGCCGGACTACTGCGCCGGCTTGGCCGCGTATTCGTACTGCCCGGTATTGACATACGTGATGCGCCATTCGACCGGCTGGTTTTCATACGAATAGGCCGACCGGCCGATCTGCAGCAAGGGCGTGCCTGCCGGCACCGCCAGCCACTCGACGAGCTCGTCATCGGCCAGCATCGCGCGGATGTGTTCTTCGGTGCGGATCACATTGAGTCCGAAATTTTCCTGATAAAAATTGTAGAGCGTGTTGGTGCGCTGGCGCAGCTGCTGCTCGGTCAAGCCGGGGAAAAGATGTTCGGGCAGGGTGATCACATCGATGATCGGCTTGTTGCCGTCCAGCGAGAGCCGGTTGACGATCACGAACACCTTGCTGCCGGCGGCCACGCCGAGTTTTTCGCACGCGAGCGCATCGGCCTTGCTCTTTGAAAACCGCACCAGCTCGACCGTCGGATAACTCTTGTGTCCGTCATGCCGGGTGATGTTGAAGAAGTGGAAAAAATGGTGATTGCGGCTG
>AEPR01000809.1 GCA_000195205.2 Oxalobacteraceae bacterium IMCC9480
GGATTGAGCAGGCTGCGCGCAGTCAGCGTGCCTTCGGTATCGCGCTGCATGCGGATACGGTTGCCCTGCGCGTCCGACAACTCGGCAATGCGGCCATCGGGACCGTAGCGCATCGCCAGCCGCTGGCCGCTCGCGCGGACCACGCCGGACAACTGGCCGAGGGCGTTGTAGCTGAAAAATTCGCTGCTACCGGCGCTGGTGACGCGGGTGACATAGCCGGCCGGATCGTAGTCATACGCGAGCACGTTGCCGGTAGCGGTGACGATTTTTTGCGGCCGGCCGGACAGGTCGCG
>AEPR01000808.1 GCA_000195205.2 Oxalobacteraceae bacterium IMCC9480
CGGCCGCATCGCGGGTGGTCGCCGGCATGACGATGACAAACTCCTCGCCGCCATAGCGGCCGATGATATCGCCACGCCGCAAGCGCTGCTGCAACAGGCGCGCCAGCGAGCGGATCACCTGATCGCCGGCCGGATGGCCGTAGGTATCGTTGACCTTCTTGAAAAAATCCAGGTCCACCATGGCCATCGACAACGGTGCCGCATGCCGTTCAATCAATGACATTTCGCGCACCAGGTATTCCTTGATCGCCGCATGGTTGTACAGGCCGGTCAGGCTGTCGCGCATGATCAATCCGCGCAGCGCACGGTAACGTTCAGCCCGCCCCGAGACCGTCGCAACCAGATGGGTCGCATCGATCGTCGCGGCAAGATAATCATCGGCACCGGCAATGAGCGCCGGCACATACATCGTGTCGGCGGACTCGCCACCAACGCAGATGACCGGAATATCCAGATAAGCGGTGTTCTGACGGATCAGGCGGATCAGGTCGATGCCGCTGCAATCCTGCAGTGCGGCAGTAATCAGGATCAGCTCCGGTTGGTAAGCCCCCAGCAGATTGAACAGCTCAGACGGTTTGTGAGTGCAAACCACATCCATACCGGCCTGCCGCAATACCTCTGCATGACAGTCATCCTCACTGACCAGCATGACCCGATACGGCGGCAATTCGCGATGCCGG
>AEPR01000807.1 GCA_000195205.2 Oxalobacteraceae bacterium IMCC9480
TTTTCAGATCGTCCGAATACACATCAAACCGACTCTTCTGAGAAGTTACGAGAAAACTCAAGTCGTAGGAATCTGCGCAAGCGCTAGGCGTAAAGCGGACCGATCGGTCAAAACAACGGCCCGCACAACCCTACTTAACCCGCTGCTTCTCCAACTTCCGCGCCAACGTACGCCGATGCATCCCAAGCCGGCGCGCCGCTTCCGAAATATTGAAATTCGATTCGCGCAAGGCGTCGTGGATGTGCTCCCACTCCAGCGTCTTGATCGAGGTCGACCGGTTGGTCAGGCTGACGTCGGTCTTGGCGGCGATGTTGCCGAAGGCGGCTTCGATGTCGTCGGTGTTGGAGGGCTTGGCCAGGTACTGGCAGGCACCGAGCTTGATCGCTTCGACCACCGTGACGATGCTGGCAAAACCGGTCAGCACCACCACCAGCATGGCCGGGTCGTGCTGGTTGAGCATGCGTACGCAATCGAGTCCCGACGAGATGCCGTCGAGCTTCAGATCCACCACCGCATAGCCGAACGCGTGCTGCGCGATCAGCAAGCGTGCGCCGTCGAGCGTGTGCGCCACGCAGACCGTGTAGCCACGCCGCTCGAACGAGCGCGCCAGCGTTTTCGCGAAGACCGCATCGTCTTCGATGATCAGCAGTTGGCGTGCAGCGGGCAGGGCTTCGTCAATAAGATTATTCAAGGCTGATTGCCGCCAAAGGAAGAGTGACCTGCACCAGCGCGCCGCCCTTTGCCAGGTTTCTGGCATGGACTACGCCGCCCAGTTTGCGCACCACGTTGACCGTAAAAAACAAGCCGAGACCGCCACCGGGACGTCCCTTGGTGGACTGGTAAGGCTTGCCGAAGTGCGTCAGCATCGGCGCCGGAAAACCGTCGCCGGCATCGGTGACAACCAGCCGCAGCACGCCCTCCTCGCGCATCGCCTCGAAGCCCACCCACACTGGCGATGCATCGCAGGCATTGTCGAGCACGTTGCAGATCATTTGCTTGAGTGCGGGGTCGAACACCACCGGCATGTCCTGCTCGATGTGGTTGGTGTAATCGAGGATGACGGCCGGACGGGTGGTCCGCCATTCCAGCACCACCTCATCGAGAAAAGTGCAGATGGTAGTCTTGGTCGACGACTCGCTGCGGGCTTCGCCGGCTGACATCAGCACACCGCTGACGATGGTCTTGCAGCGGGTGAGCTGCGTCTGCATTTCGCCAAGTTCATCGAGCAGCGCGACGTTGTCGCGGAACTCCGGCATGCGCCGCCAATCACCGAGGATTACCGACAACGTTGCCAGCGGCGTGCCGAGTTCATGGGCGGCACCGGAGGCCAGCATGCCCATCCGGACGATGTGTGCTTCTTCGGCCGCGTGCTGACGCAAGTCAGCCAGCTGGGCCGCACCGCTGCGCAGGTTGTTGTTGATGCGGCTGACAAAAAACACCAGCAAGCTGGCATTGAGCGCGAAGCACAACAGCATGCCTTGGATGTAGAGGCTGGACAGACCGTTGGACGGTCCGGCGGTCAGGATCAATGGCTTGGCATACAGCGACAGGCAGGCCAGGCAGATACTGGTGATGGCCACGAAGACCCAGGTCGACCAGGCTTCCAGCAGCACCGCGCCGAGGATGACCTGCAGCAGATACAGAAAGGCAAACGGATTGGTGGTGCCACCTGTCAGATAAAGCAAGCCGGTGAGGACGGCGGCATCGACCAGCAAGGCAAGAAACAATTCGCGATTGGTGACCACGCGCGAGGCGCACCAGCGCAAGTGACTGGCGATGTTGAACAGGACAAGGCAGGCCAGCACCTTCAGCAAATCCGCCAGCGGCAAGGCGATGCCATAGCCGAAGATGACGACCGCAATGGTCGTGATCTGCCCCACCACGGCGATCCAGCGCAACTGGATCAACAACAGCATGTTGTGGTGGCCGGCATTGCTTTCGGCGCCGGTCCCGCTTTGCAGCAGGGACGACGAAAGCGACGGCAGGTCTGACAGGCGACGAAAATTCATGGACTCAGTCTAGGGCATTGCCCGGCAACGCGCCCGCCCGGCGCGAACGCCGTTCTTCACGCAGATTCCAGAGCACTGCGCCACCCAACAGCAAGGCCAGCGTGAACCAGGTAATCGCATACACCAGATGGCTGTTGTGAAAGGCAATCACGGTCAAACCGCCGACCGGTTGTTCGTCAGCACGGCGAACCGCGCTGGCCGCATCGGCATCGACAAAGTACGGTGCGACCGGACCGACTGCGCCAAGATTGCCGGCCGCTGCGATGGCCGCGACATCCCGCGAATACCAGCGATTGGCAGCCGGATCGTTGCGGCGCAAGAAGGCACCACGAGGTTCACTGATACGCAGCAGTCCGCTGACGGTCGTCGTCGTGCCGACAGGATCGATCGCACCGGAGGCCGGTCGACCGGCTCCTGGCAACCAGTCGCCAGTGCGGGCAGGGACGTAACCGCGGTTGATGAGCACGACCTCGCCATCGGCACGTCGCAATGGCGTGAGCAGCCAGAAACCGCTGCCGCGTTCGGTGACCGCCTGTACCCGCACCGAACGGTCATACAGGAATTGGCCGGTCACGCGGACATGGCGGTATTCATCGGCAGCCACGCTCACGCCGGACCAGTCCTGCGCGCCGGGGGCGTCGACGACGGGCGCTTTCACCCGGGCATCGACGCGGGCGATCAGGTCGAGCTTCCATTGCAGACGGGCGACCTGCCAGCCACCGAGACCGAGCAGGACCAGGAATACCAGAGCGGCACCCACCAGCAGCGCTATGCCACCCGCCCTTGAGCGTCGCTTGGGCACATCCGTGACCGGGCTCACGCTACGAACATGGTGGTGGTCAATGGCATCAAGGTGCTTTAGGCGCGACGGGCATCGCCGGCATGTCTTTCATGCCTTCCATCCCTTTCATGCCCTCCATGCCCTTCATCCCTTCCATACCCTCCATCGCCGGCATCGCTGCCGGCCCCTTAATCGACCCGGTCGTGGCGTCGCCAGTGGTATCAGGCATCATCCCCGGCATCATGTTGTGATTGAGGTGATACATGACCCAGATCGAACCGCTGAGCATGATGACGACCAGTATGGTCGTAAAGATCAGCGCCAGAATCGACCAACCGCCTTCGGACTTGGTGTTCATGTGCAGGAAATACACCATGTGCACAACGATCTGCACTGCCGCGAAACCGAGGACTACAAGCGCGGTCGTGCTCGACTTCTCGAAGACTTTACCCAGCACGACCCAGAATGGAATCGCAGTGAGGATCACGGCCAGGATGAAGCCGGTCAGATAGCTTTTTACGGAGCCATGATCGGCATGCGTGTGATGACTCTCATCGTGCTCGTGGTGGCCGCCGGCAGGGGCCGCTACGTGGTTATGTGTCGTGCTCACGGCAGGACTCCCATCAGATAAACAAAGGTAAAGACGCCGATCCACACTACGTCAAGGAAATGCCAGAACATCGACAGGCACATCAGGCGACGGCTGTTCTCTGTCGTCAGGCCGTGCACGCTGACCTGCAGCATCAGTGTCACCAGCCAGATGATGCCGAACATCACATGCAAGCCGTGGGTACCGACCAGCGTGAAGAACGCCGTCAGGAAACCACTGCGCTGCGGGCCGGCACCTTCGTGGATCAGGTGAATGAATTCGTACATTTCGAGACCGATGAAGCAGGCCCCGATCAGGCCGGTAATGCCCATCCAGATTAGCGTGCTACGGACCCGCTTGCGCTGCATTTCCAGCATCGCAAAGCCGTACGTGATCGACGACACCAGCAGGAACGCGGTGTTGAGCGCGACCAACGGCAGATCGAACAACTCGGCCCCGGTCGGGCCGCCCGCATAGTTCCTGCCAAGCACCGCATACACCGCGAACAGTGCAGCAAATACGAGGCAGTCGCTCATCAGATACAGCCAGAAACCGAGCGTGGTGCCGTTCTCTGGGTGATGCTCCAGCACGTAATACCGCGTGCTGTCGGTGGTTGGAGAAGTCACGG
>AEPR01000806.1 GCA_000195205.2 Oxalobacteraceae bacterium IMCC9480
GCAGCATCAAGCACGTCTCAATGGCGATGCCCTGATAACGCGTCTGCCCACCGACTCCAACGCTTTGCCACTGAGAGCCAGTGCAGCCTCTTCAATCCATAAAGTTATGGCTGCCACGCCGCCGCAGTCTCACTTCATATGCTGGCCAGTTCTGCATCTTGAACTTCATCTTCGGAATGTGATGACGAAGGTCGGTGTTGTAATTGTTTGACATCGGAATGACTCAGCAAATATTGACTCGCATCGTAGCATCTGCCCCTTCCCGGATTTGAAGTGCAACAACTCCCCTCGGCTGCGTTCACGCGGGTTTGCAGCGCAACAAACCGAAGCTGCCATAGGGGTTGCTGTCTTAAACCGTCTGCTGCCCGCCTCACGCCTGAACTCCGTTCGCAATCAAAAAATGGCATTATAATTGAGCAGGGTAGGGAAACTGTTGCTCTCAACTCTAAGGTGCGCCAACGCCATATGGATCTACCTAGTCAACTCTGACCGGGTGTCACGAAAAATAGAATGCTTAAATGTCAATTAATCAACTCGTTTATATAAGCCAAGCAACACGGAAGATGTCTCAAGAAGACCTATCTTCTATACAAGAAAAGGCAAAGACAAACAATGCACCATTAGATGTAACAGGTAGTTTGTTTTACAACGGCGGTTGGTTTTTGCAAGTATTGGAAGGTCCAGTCTCTACGCTCGATAAGCTGTATAAAAAAATCGAGCTGGACCCTCGACACAAAAATTCGCGAGTACTGTATAACGAGCCGGCAAACTTCCGCACCTTTCCGCGCTGGAGCATGAATATGACGAACTTGAACGATAGACAAGCCGATAAATATGATGAACTTGTTGAAGTCCTTGAGGCAGCCCAAACAAACCGCAAGATCGGAGCAGCGTCCCCAGCAGTGGCATTACTAAAGATTTTTAAAGGCTGAGAGACGTCTGTCCGGTTTGTTATAGTCGTTTAAGGAACCGCTGATTTAATCGTTTTTTGAACCTCAATTACGAGGTAAGTCGTTAATTTGACTGGAGCCGAAAATTATCGGAAATGATTAAATCATCGCCTCCCTAGGGAAACGCTGATTTAATCATCAGATTTTTGGCGTAAAAGTTTTGCCATCTCTCTATTTCAACCAGACCGCAATGACGATGAAGAGCGTTAGTGCACTTCAAAGGGGAAGGCTACAGTCCTACAACCCCTGCCCGATTATGCAGCCACTTTGTGACGCCGAACGGAGTTTAGGCGTGCGGCGGTTAAGATGCGGTTTAACACAGCGACCCCGATGGCAGCCTAGGTTTGTTGTGCCCCAAATCCTCGTGAACGCAGTCGAGGGCTAATCATGGATTTGTAGCGGCCCATGGTTGTCTCGAC
>AEPR01000805.1 GCA_000195205.2 Oxalobacteraceae bacterium IMCC9480
CCACCGGCTTGGCGCGAAACGCCACCGACATGCCGGCGATGCCCATCATCTGCAAGTCATTGGCACCATCGCCCATGACGATGGCTGCTGCCGGCGTCATGTCGAGTTCGGTACAGATGCGCGCAACGGTCAGCTTCTTTTCTTTGGCATTGACGATGCCGCCGACGACGCGGCCGGTCAGCTTGCCATCGATAATGTCCAGCACGTTCGAGTGCGCGTAGTCCAGTCCGAGCTGCTGCTTGATGCGCTCGGTGAAGAAGGTAAATCCGCCCGACACCAGCAAGGTCTTCAGGCCCGCCACCTTGACCGCCGCCAGCATATTTTCCGCCCCTGGCGACAGTTGCAGGCGCTCGTCAAACACGCGTTGCAAGGCCGATGCATCCAACCCGGCTAGCAGCGCCACGCGGCGTGTCAGGCTTTCGTTGAATTCAATCTCGCCGCGCATTGCTGCTTCGGTGATCGCGGAGACTTGCGGTTTGAGGCCTTGCATGTCGGCGATCTCGTCGATGCATTCGATCGTGATAAGCGTCGAATCCATGTCCATCGCGAGCAGCTTGAAGTCGCTCAGTTGCAGGCCGGCTTTGACGAAGGCGTAGTCGAGCTTTGCAGCCAGGCAGGCCGCATCGACGGCAGCCTTGACGTCGGCCGTCAGTGTCGCCCCTTCGCAGCGAAATGCCGCGGCATTGAGTTCGACGATGCTGGTCGCGCCAGCCAGTGCGGCGATGGATTCGATGACGGTGCGTTCTGCGGTCAGGCCTTGAAGGATCAGATTCATTGTGTGCAATTAAATTGTGAGTCAGCCTGCTGGTTCAGCCAACCAGCGCGCGGATGGTGGTCTTGATCTGCAGTACGCGCGCCGCCAGGTCCGGCATGCTGGCGGTGATGCGCAGCTTGTCCTGGCCATTGAGCTTGATGTGCCGGTTCTTCTGGATCAGCGAAATGATGCGCATCGCGTCGATTGGCGGATTCGGCTCGAACACCAGTTGCGCCGCTTCGCCGTGGGCATCGATCTTGATGATGCCGATCGGCTTGGCCAGCACCCGCAGCCGGTGCGTTTCTACCAGCGCTTTGGCCGGTTCGGGCAACTTGCCGAAGCGGTCGATCATCTCTTCCTGCAGGTCGTCGATCTTGTCGGCGTCGTTGCAACTGGCCAGCCGTTTGTAGAGCGACAACCGCTCATGTACATCGCCGCAATACTCGGCCGGCAGCAGTGCCGGCACATGCAGGTTGATTTCAGTAGTCGAAGCCAGCGGCGCGGCCAGGTCCGGCTCCTTGCCATTACGCAGCGAGCGCACCGCCAGGTTGAGCATGTCCGAATACATCTGAAAACCGATCTCGGTCATCTCGCCGGACTGGTTGTCGCCGAGGACTTCGCCGGCGCCGCGGATTTCGAGGTCGTGCATCGCCAGATAGAAACCGCTGCCGAGTTCTTCCATCTGCTGGATCGCATCGAGCCGGCGTTGCGCCAGTTTGGTCAAACCAGCCACGTCATGCACCAGCAGATACGCATAGGCCTGATGATGCGAGCGACCGACCCGGCCACGCAACTGGTGCAGCTGCGCTAGACCGAACTTGTCGGCCCTGTGCATGATGATGGTGTTGGCGGTCGGCACATCGATACCGGTTTCGATGATGGTGGTGCACAGCAGGATGTTGAAGCGCTGCGCCACGAAATCGCGCATGACTTTTTCGAGTTCGCGCTCGTGCATCTGGCCGTGGGCGACGCCGATGCGCGCTTCCGGCAGCAGCGCTTCGAGCATCTGCTTGCGGTTCTCGATGGTGTCGACTTCATTGTGCAAAAAGTACACCTGGCCGCCGCGCTTGAGTTCGCGCAGGCAGGCTTCGCGGATGACGGATTCGCCTTCGCTACGCACGAAGGTCTTGATCGCCAGCCGCTTTTGCGGCGCGGTCGCGATGATCGAAAAATCGCGCAAGCCTTCGAGCGCCATGCCGAGCGTGCGCGGGATCGGCGTGGCCGTCAGCGTCAGCACGTCGACTTCGGCGCGCAAGGCTTTCAGCGCTTCTTTTTGCCGCACGCCGAAGCGGTGTTCTTCATCGATGATGACCAGGCCAAGGCGCTCGAACTTGACATCATCCGACAGCAGCTTGTGCGTGCCGATGACGATATCGAGCGTGCCGTCGGCCATGCCTTTCATCGCGGTGTTGATTTCCTTGCCGGACCGAAAGCGCGACAGCTCGGCGATCTTCACGGGCCAGTCGGCGAAGCGGTCGGCGAAGGTCTGCGCATGCTGCTCTGCCAGCAGCGTGGTCGGTGCCAGGATGGCCACCTGCTTGCCACCGAGGACGGCAACAAAGGTTGCGCGCAACGCGACTTCGGTCTTACCGAAACCGACATCGCCGCAGATCAGCCGGTCCATCGGTTTGCCACTGGTCATGTCGCCGATGACGGCGTTGATCGCGGCGGCCTGGTCGACGGTTTCTTCGAAGCCGAAGCTGTCGGCGAAGTTGGCGTAATCATGGGCCGAAAACTCGAACGCATGACCCTTGCGCAGTGCGCGGCGTGCGTACAAATTGAGCAGTTCGGCGGCAGTGTCGCGGATTTGTTGGGCCGCGCGGCGCTTGGCTTTTTCCCACTGGCCGGAACCGAGCGAGTGCAGTGGCGCGTCTTCCGGCGAGGCACCCGAGTAGCGCGAGATCACGTGCAGCTGCGACACCGGCACATACAGCTTGGCTTCCTTTGCATAGTCCAGATACAGGAACTCGGTTTCGCCTTCGCCGAGGTCCATGCTGACCAGTCCCATGTAGCGACCGATGCCGTGGTTGCTGTGTACGACCGGGTCGCCGATTTTCAGTTCGGACAGGTCGCGCACCATCGACTCGACCTGGGTTGCTGCTTCCTGTTTCTTGTGGCCGACGCGGCGGCCCGAACCGGCGTACAGCTCGGTTTCGGTGATGAAGACCACATTGCCAAGCGCCTCGCCCAGCTCGAAGCCGGCATGCATCGGCGCCACGCCCAGCATCAGTTTGGCCGAGCCATTGACGAAGCCGGCATAGCCTTCGCACGGCGTCAGGTCGAGCTGGTATTCATTGAAATACTGCTGCAGCGTTTCGCGCCGGCCATTGGTCTCGGCGCAGATCATCACGCGCTTCGCGCTGTACAGCAGATAGCTGCGCAGGTTGATCAGCGGGTCGTCGCTGCGACGGTTGACGGCGATGTTGGGCAGCGGTGCCGACAGCTCGGACGGCTGGTCGTCGGCATGCAGAATCCAGCGGCCGAAGGACTTGGCACGGGTGAAGAATTCTTCATCGGTCAGGAACAGTTTTTCGGGCGACAGGATAGGCCGCTCGCGATCGGACTTGAGGAAGTTGTGGCGCGAGCGCGTGTCATTCCAGAAGCGGCCGATCGCGCCGTCGATATCGCCACTCAGTGCAAACGTGGTGTCCCCGGGCAGGTAATCGAACAGCGTGCGGGTGTCCTCGAAAAACAGCGGCAGGTAGTACTCGATACCGGCGGCAGCGATGCCGTTGCCGATGTCCTTGTAGACCGACGAGCGCGACGGATCGCCTTCGAAGACTTCGCGCCAGCGACCACGAAACGCGGTGCGGGCCAGGTCATCCATCGGGAATTCGCGGCCCGGCAGCAGGCGCACTTCGCGTACCGGATACAGCGAGCGCTGGGTGTCGGCATCGAAGGTGCGGATGGTCTCGATGGTGTCGCCGAACAGGTCGATCCGGTACGGCAGCGCCGAGCCCATCGGGAACAGGTCGATCAGGCCGCCGCGCACCGAGTATTCGCCGGGCGACATCACTTGCGAGACGGGCGTATAGCCCGCGAGGCTCAACTGGGTTTTCAGGCGCGCTTCATCGAGCACTTCGCCCTGCTTGAAGAAGAAGGTGTACGCGGCCAGGAACGATGGCGGTGCCATCCGCACCAGCGCCGTGGTGGCCGGCACGATCAGTACATCGCACTGGCCGTTCTGCATTTCGTAGAGCGTGGCGAGGCGTTCCGAGACCAGATCCTGATGCGGTGAGAACGCATCGTAGGGCAGCGTCTCCCAGTCCGGTAGCAAGTGGCAGCGCAGTGCGGGCTCGCCTTCCTGCGCGAACCACGGGATCTCGGTCAGCAGGCGCTGCGCATCGGCGGCGTTGGCGACCACGATGGCCAGCATTTTGTTCTGGGCTTTGAGCGCCGCGCCGGCTTGCGCCAGCACACAGGCATCGGCAGAGCCGTGCAGGCCGGGCAGAACGAAACGGTGGCCCGGTTTCGGAAGGGATTGAATCAGCTGGAATGCCATCGGGGAAGGTGAATTATTGGCCGGATAATGGCGCGCCGGCTTTGAATTGACACTAAAAAAGTAAGCTGCGATTATAGTCGAAGCCTTTCCGCACCGCCCACGCCGGCGGCGAACCTTTCTCTCAGTGAGCAGCCATCATCGTAGTCCGAACTTCTTCCCGCTTTTCTCCCCGTTATTTCGCCCTGATTCCCGCCGCCGGTATCGGTGCCCGCATGGGCGGCACGCATCCCAAACAGTATCTGCAGTTAGGTGCATTGCCGATGCTGCGCCATGTGCTCGACACCTTTGCCGGTGCCGCTGCAATCGCGCACACGTATCTGGTTGTCAGCCCGGAGGACGGTTATGCCGATGCCTTGCTGGTGGCTGCGCCGCACTTGCACGATCATGTCACGCTACTGCGGGTCGGCGG
>AEPR01000804.1 GCA_000195205.2 Oxalobacteraceae bacterium IMCC9480
ATCTCGGTTGATTTCTTTTCCTGCAGCTACTTAGATGTTTCAGTTCGCCGCGTTCGCTTTGCACACCTCTGTATTCAGTGTGCAATGACCATTAAGGCCGGGTTACCCCATTCGGAAATCTGCGGATCAAAGCGTGTTTGCTCGCTCCCCGCAGCTTATCGCAAGCGACTACGTCCTTCATCGCCTGATATCGCCTAGGCATCCACCATGTGCACTTAGTCACTTGTCCCTATAACGTTGACCTCTGACCA
>AEPR01000803.1 GCA_000195205.2 Oxalobacteraceae bacterium IMCC9480
GGTCACCGTGCCCACGCGAATGCACCGCCGACATCCGGTACACCACGATTGTCACAAGTCAGTCAGCGTCCGGTAATTGGCCCGTCATCTTCCCGTCTTAAGCTGCGCGCAGATTGAAAATCTCAATCGCCACAAGGGAAAATAAAAAATGACTTGCCAGCTTATTCGTCGTGCCTTACCCGCCAGCTTCGCGCTCACCCTGCTGGCTTGCGCGGTCAGTTCCGCGTTTGCCGCCGACGACACTACCGAAACCCAGTCCAACACCCGCGTCCAGGTCACCGCCTCCAAAGTGACCGCCGCGATGATGGCACCCAGCCAGACCTCGCTGGCCGCCACGCAGCCGCAATCAGTCATCAACCGCTCGTTCATCGAAAGCTCGATCTCGCCGGTGAGCGACTACACCGCGATCACCGCGATTGCCCCGAGCGTCACCGGCGGTATCTCGGCCAATGGTCCCGGTCTGGGCGAAGCCAAGAATGGCTTGCGCGGCTTCAAGGATGGCGAATTCAATGTCACTTTCGATGGCATTCCGTTTGGCGATACCAACGGTGCCACGCATCACTCGACCGCTTACTTCCCGGCCAGCGTAATCGGCGGGGTTGTCGTCGAGCGCGGTCCGGGCAAGGCGAGCGACTTTGGCCAGGCAACCTTTGGCGGTTCGGTCAACCTGCAATCGCGCGAAGTCTCGGCGCGCCAATCGGTCTCGCCGTTTGCGGCGTACGGCACATGGAATACCAAGCTGATCGGCACCCGTCTCGATACCGGCACCCTCGCTGATCTGGGCGATGCCCGCATCGCCTTCAATGTCCAGCGCCTCAGCAGCGATGGTGCCCGCACGTTCAGCGCCGTTCAGGGCGACAGCATCATGTTCAAACTGGAGAAGCCGCTCGGCAGCAATACGCTGCTGACCGTCAATACCAACTACAACAAGAACTACTACTACCAGGCCGACAAGGACAATGGCCTGACGATGGCACAGGTCAATCTGTACGGCAAAAATTATGCACTGAGCAATGACCCGACCAAGGCCAATTTTTACGGCTATAACCGGGCCGACAAGA
>AEPR01000802.1 GCA_000195205.2 Oxalobacteraceae bacterium IMCC9480
CCGGCAGCCGACTCAGCCGCGCTGGTAAAACCGCACCATCTCTGCGGCGATCCGGTCCAGCGGCATTTCGATATCGACCGCGCCCAGCTTGACCGCTTCGCGCGGCATGCCATACACCACGCAACTAGCTTCGTCCTGGCCGATCGTCGGTGCACCGGCGTCATGCATGTCGCGCAAGCCGCGCGCGCCGTCGTCGCCCATGCCGGTCATGATGATGCCCAGCGCGTTGCGACCGGCCACCTGCGCGACCGACTTGAACAGGACATCAACCGAGGGCTTGTGCCGGTTCACCGGCGGCCCGTCAAGCACCTCTACCTGGTAGTAAGCGCCACTACGGGTCAGTCGCATGTGCAGGCCACCGGGGGCGATCAGCGCGCGTCCGGGCATGACCCGGTCGCCGTGACGGGCTTCGCGCACTTCGATGGCACACAAGGTATTGAGCCGGTTGGCGAACAGCGCAGTAAATTTTTCCGGCATGTGCTGGACCACGATGATGCCGGCCGAGACCCGCGGCAAAGCGGTCAGGATGGCTTCCAGCGCCTGCGTGCCACCCGTCGAGGTGCCGATGGCGATGACCTTGTCGGTGGTCTGCGCCAGCGCACCGGGCGGCAATGGCTTGTCATTGCGTGCTGCCGCCGGGCTTGCCGCGCCCGGTCCCGCTGCACCGGCCGGAACCGGACCGCGCGCGATGCGTTTCGGCTTGGAGAGCGCCGCCTGCTTGACGTTACGGATCAGTTCGGCCGCCGACTCCGACAAAAAATCCTTCAGCCCAAGCCGGGGCTTGGTCACGTAACTGACGGCACCCGCGGCCAGTGCCTGCATCGTTGTCTCGGCACCTTTCTCGGTCAGCGTCGAGCAGATCACCACCGGCGTGGGCCGCTCGCTCATAATTTTTTTCAGGAAGGTGATGCCATCCATGCGCGGCATCTCGACGTCGAGGATGATCACATCGGGCCATTCGACCGCCATTTTTTCCTGCGCCAGAATCGGATCAGCGGCCGATGGCAATACCTGGATCTGCGGATCTTTCGACAACAGTGCCGTCAAGACCTGGCGTACTACGGCCGAGTCATCGACGATCATTACCTTGATTACATTTGTCATAGGACCACATCTTTTTGATCAGAATCTATCCAGTCGAATTTCAACCAGACGTCGCCGGTGGCGACATCGAAATACAAACGCCGGTAGCCATCGCTACCGACATGTTCGGCCGCAATGGCCAAGCCGGCCTGCTGCACCATCTTCCGGGCCATCGAGATATTACGCTCACCGATATCGTTGATCAGAAAACCAGCACCGAACATGCGGCCGCCACCAAAAATCTTGGCCACGCATTCGCCGGGACGCACGCCATTGCGCACCAGTTCGGCCTGCATCATCGCAAAAGCCGTCTCGCCATAGCGACCGCCCGTGCGCCGTTCGTTGGCACCGATGGCATCAGACGGCAGGATGAAATGGCACATGCAACCCAGCTTGCGCGTCGGATGCCAAAGCGTGATCGCGACACAGGATCCCAGCAGCGTGCCGAAGACTTCGTGCCGGCAACCCATGCCCAGATCGCCCGGATTGAGGAAAATTTCACGCTCGGCCAGACTCGAAAAAGGGACCCGGTTCATTGCCGTCGCTCCATGCAATACGCGCCGGGACCAAATGAAATCAAGCCATCGATGAGACCGTTGAGACTCTCGGCCATGCCGACAAACAGCATGCCGCCCGGCACCAGCGTCGACAGCAATTGGCCGACCACCTTGCGCTTGACCGGCGGATCAAAATAAATCAGGACATTGCGCAGGAAGATCACATCGAACGGCACCAGATCCGGCAAGGGTTCGATCAGGTTGATCTGCGCAAATTCCGTCTTGTCGCGCAAGGCGCGGTCAATCAGCAAAGAGCCTTCGTACGGTCCGGAACCGCGCAGGCAATACCGGCGCAGATAGTCCGGCGGGATTTCGTGGGTCCGGTCAAAACTGTAATTGGCGCGCCGTGCGGTTTCCAGCACGCGCGTGCTGATGTCGGAACCGCGTATTTCCCAGTTCGGTGCGCGCCCGATGCGACCCAGTTCGGCCAGCGTCATCGCTATCGTGTAGACCTCTTCGCCGGTCGAACAGGCCGCGCTCCAGACCCGGAAAGTCCGGTTGCGCGGTGCCGCTTCGGCCACCGTCGAGAGCATCGCAAAATGCTTGGCTTCGCGGAAAAAATAGGTCTCGTTGGTGGTCAGCAAATCGATCGCCATCTGCAGTTCGACCGGCTGTTTACCCGACAGCAGGAGCTCGAAATACGCCCCGTACGAAGCCAACCCGAGGACCTGGACGCGCTTGAACAGGCGACCGCAAATCAGTGCTTTCTTGGCTGGTGTCAGCGCAATGCCAGTTTCGCGGAACAGCAGGTCGCGGATGACGGCAAACTCGCGCTCGCTCAGAGCGTTCAATTCCATAAAAAACCAGTCAACAAAAAATGTCTCCGAATGTGCCGGATGCCAGCGTCTATGCAGCCACCACCTCGATGCTGGCCAATTCCGTCAATGAAAAAGTGCGACCGACATCCAGAATGATCACGAAATGGCCATCGATCTTGCCCATGCCTTCGATGAATTCGGCGCGCACTTCGGTACCGAAACCGGGGACCGCTTCGATCTCGGCTAGCGGGATATCAACGACCGCCGAGACCGCATCGACCAGCATGCCGATGTCGTGCGATTCGCCGTCGTGGGTAATTTCCAGCACCACGATACAGCTGCGTTTGCCGACCCGCGCCGCCGCGCCACCAAAACGCAAGGCCAGGTCGATCACCGGCACCACCGCGCCACGCAGGTTGATGACGCCGCGAATGAAGGCCGGCATCAGCGGCACCGTGGTCAACTGGCCGTACTGGATGATTTCCTTGATCACCAGGATGCCGACCGCAAACAAGTCCTGGCCGAGCGAAAAAGTCAGGTACTGCCTGGCCTGGACATTGGCGTCACCGGCCACCGCAGGCGCGCCTTGCGACACGGAGGTTTGCATGCGCACAGCTCCGGTCAGAAACGTTTGAAATGGGATTCATCGACCAGCGCTGCCGACTTGCGTGCGGCGCTGGCACCACTCAATTTGCGAATCGGCTCTTTTGACGGACGCTCCTTGGCGGCACTGGCGATCTGAAAAAACTCCATCAATTGCTGCAGTTGCTCGGCCTGGCCGGACATCTCTTCGGCGGTCGCCGCCAGCTCTTCGGAAGCCGAGGCGTTCTGTTGCGTGGCCTGATTGAGCTGGCTCATGGCGGTGCTGATCTGCGACAGGCCGGTGGTCTGCTCTTCGGAAGCAGCGGTGATTTCCTGCACCAGATCGGAGGTCTTGCGGATCGATGGAATCATCGCATCGAGCAATTTGCCGGCACGCTCGGACATCGTCACGCTGGTGATGGCCAGTTCGCCGATTTCCTTCGAAGCGACCTGGCTGCGCTCGGCCAGCTTGCGCACTTCGGCGGCGACCACCGCAAAACCCTTGCCGTGCTCGCCGGCACGGGCGGCTTCGATGGCGGCATTGAGGGCCAGCAGATTGGTCTGGTAAGCGATGTCGTCGATGAT
>AEPR01000801.1 GCA_000195205.2 Oxalobacteraceae bacterium IMCC9480
CCGCCGCTGGCGGTGATCGCACCGGTCACGTAGGCCGGGAAGATCGCCGGCAGGTAGACACGCTTCCATTTCAGCCAGCCCTTCAGGCCGAGGTTATCTGCGGCCAGCCGCAGCTCATTGGGAATCGTCGAGGCACCCGCAACCACGTTGAACAGGATGTACCACTGGGTGCCGAACACCATCAGCGGACTGAGCCAGATATTCGCATTGAGCTTGAAGGTGACCAGCACGAACACCACGATCGGGAACATCAGGTTGACCGGAAAGGCGGCCAGGAATTGCGCCAGCGCCTGCACCCGTTGCGAGTACTGCGGCCGCAAACCGATCCATACCGCAATCGGTACCCAGACCAGCGAGGCCAGCGCAATGAGCAGCATCACGCGTGTGAGCGTGATGAGTCCCAGGCCGACCACGTGCGCCGATTCGCGCCAGCCGACATCGCTGTGCACGAAGGTCACCAGCCAGTACACCGCCGCCAGCGACAGCAGCACGATGGTCACGTCCCACGCGCGGGCAATCGACTTGCTTCGCGCTTCCGAGCGCACCGTCGGTGCCTCCGTGACCGGGCGCAGACTGAACCAGCCCAGCGTGCTGCTCATGGCGCGCCAGAACCGGCCGGTCAGTTCGCGTATCCACAAGCTGCGCCGGCCCCAGTCGAGCAGCCACGAGCGTTGGGCGCTATCGCCTTGCGATTCTTCGAAACGGAACTTGTCGGCCCAGGCCAGCAGCGGGCGGAAAAACAGCTGGTCGTAGGCCATGATGCCGAACAGCATCGCACCGATTGCATAGGCAATCGCGCGGCCGTTTTCGGCTTCGATGGCCATCGCGATGTAGGCACCGATGCCGGGCAATTTGATGTCCTGACCACCGACCGAAATCGCCTCGGCCGCGACCAGGAAGAACCAGCCACCCGACATCGACATCATCATGTTCCACAGCAGGCCCGGCATTGCGAACGGCAATTCCAGCCGCCAGAAACGCTGCCAGCCGGACAGCCGGAATACCCGTGCCGCTTCGCTCAGTTCCGGCGGCACGGTGCGCATCGACTGGTACAGGCTGAACGCCATGTTCCATGCCTGCGACGTGAAGATCGCGAAGATGGCAGCGCATTCGACGCCGAGCAGGTTACCGGGAAAAAGCAGGATGAAGGGCGCGATCGCGATGGCCTGAAAACCGAGGATGGGCACCGACTGCAGGATGTCGAGCATCGGCACCATGATTTTTTCAGCGGCGCGGTACTTCACGGCGATGGCGGCAAACGCAAAACTGAACAGCAGCGAACAGGCCAGCGCCGTGAACATGCGCAGCATCGTGCGTAACAGGTAGTAGGGCAGGTATTGCGGGTCGAGCGAAATCGGGGTCGGCTGGCCGACGATGAACGGCCGCGTCATTTGCATCGCGCCGAAAGCCAGGCCGGCGATCACGGCCAGTACTAGCGGCAATAGGATCCAGTCCCAGCGGTTGGGTCCGGCCGCCAGCACCGATTGCCCGGCGCGACGCGGGGTGAAGAGTTCAAACATGGTGCTCGTTCCTGTCAGTCAATCGGGTACTCAATACGGATGCAGCCCGACCAGGCGACCGCATTCGGGGTCACAGGCGAGACGATGGTGTGCTGGTTGCTTCCGGGCGCAGCGGGACACGTGTCGCGTCCGCAGAAAAAGCCCGTCATTATGGATCAAACGGATGACCGTGGAGTTACAAAATTGCGGCTCGCTGCGCTTACTTGACGGGTTCGGGCGCGGTTGCTTTTGACGGGCCACTGCGTGCAACGCGTATTTCTGCGACCATGCATCCTTTCATAAAGGAACACCATGCCGACATCCACGCAATCCACCGCCGCCAATACCGACTTGCGCCTGTTTGAAGCAGTGCAACTTGGCCCGCTCCGTCTGCAAAATCGTATCGTCATGGCGCCACTGACGCGCAGCCGTGCCCTCGAAGGCGACGTCCCGAGCGAACTGGCCATCGAGTACTACACGCAGCGTGCAACAGCCGGCCTGATCATCGCCGAAGCAACCCAGATTTCACCGCAGGGCAAGGGCTACATCCTGACTCCGGGTATTTACAACGACAGCCAGGTACTGGCCTGGAAACGCATCACCGACGCCGTGCATGCCAAGGGCGGCCATATTTTCCTGCAGCTCTGGCACGTCGGCCGCATCTCGCATCCATCGATCCAGCCGGATGGCGGATTGCCGGTCGCGCCATCGGCGATCAAGCCGGAAGGCCAGTCCTACACCGCTGACGGCTTCGTGCCGATGGTCACGCCACGCGCGCTGGAGACATCCGAAATGCCGGGCCTGGTCGAGCAATACCGC
>AEPR01000800.1 GCA_000195205.2 Oxalobacteraceae bacterium IMCC9480
TTAAAAACCACCGCAAACCACCGTTGAGATGTTCGCCGCGTCCTGATAAGGCGCGGGAATTCGAACATCGGAACTACAGATATCGTGTTGCCCAGAGCCCGCTTTAGCGGGTGTTTCGGTAAAGCCGGCCCGGTAGGGCTTGCTCCGCGCACGGGTACATTCGCGTCCGCGGGGCAACTCGTAGCCCGGCACAGGCACGATATCTGGCCTACATACCGCCAAAAAACCTCGGTTTTTACGGCAATTTCATCACGGCTTCATCGCAAAAACGCCTCCACTGCAGAAACTGTTTTATTAAAACGGCACACACCGCCTTAG
>AEPR01000799.1 GCA_000195205.2 Oxalobacteraceae bacterium IMCC9480
TTTCCGGCTGGTGAGGCAGGAATTCGACGGCCGCAAGATCCGCTACAGCACCGAGAGTTATGCGGTCCACCGCGCGCCCGAAGGCAGTCGCTATTGACCGGCACCGATCCACTGACCACGGAGGAATCATGACCACCACATCCGCACACGCCGGCAATCCGGTCGCAGCCGCACTGGCCGGTTCCGGCATCGCCGACCTGCTGGCCCGGCTGGATCAGGAGCTGATCGGACTGGCACCGGTGAAGGCGCGTTTGCGCGATATCGCCGCGCTGCTGCTGGTCGACAAGTTGCGCGCCGAACGCGGTCTGTCGACCGGCGCACCCAGCCTGCACATGAGCTTTACCGGCAACCCCGGCACCGGCAAGACCACGGTAGCGCTGCGCATGGCCGATATCCTGCACCGGCTGGGCTACCTGCGCAAAGGCCATCTGGTGGCGGTCACGCGGGACGATCTGGTCGGCCAGTACATCGGCCACACCGCGCCCAAGACCCGCGAGGTCCTGAAAAAAGCCATGGGCGGCGTGCTCTTCATCGACGAAGCGTATTACCTGTATCGCCCGGAAAATGAACGCGACTACGGCCAGGAAGCGATCGAAATCCTGTTGCAGGTGATGGAAAACAATCGCGATGACCTGGTCGTGATTTTTGCCGGTTACAAGGGCCGGATGGACACCTTCTTCAATTCCAATCCGGGCCTGTCGTCGCGGGTCGCGCATCACATCGACTTCCCGGATTACCAGCCAGCCGAGCTGCAGCAGATCGCGCTGCGCATGCTCGACACGATGGATTACCGCTTCGATGCACAGGCGCAAACGGTGTTTGCCGAGTACCTGGTGCGGCGCATGGCCTTGCCGCATTTTGCCAATGCCCGCAGTGTGCGCAACGCGCTCGACCGCGCCCGCCTGCGCCATGCGTCCCGCCTGCTGGCCGGCACCGGCAGCATCGACGATGCGGCGCTGATGACCATCATGGCCGATGACTTGCTGGCCAGCCGGGTGTTTGGCGATGCGTTGCCGGCGACAGCGAATTCGGTGTGACCGGCGCGCTGGCACAAAGGTCGCTTAAGCGAAGCCAGCCCGGTCCGGTTCGACCTGCACCAATCCCATTACAAAAACGGAGACAAGCATGAAAACACTACCGCGCATGACGCTCACCCAGTTCCTGATCGAGGAGCGCCGCCGCTATCCGGAATCCGGTGGCGACTTCAACAGCCTGCTGCTCAATGTCGCACTGGTCTGCAAGCGCATCGCCCGCACGGTCGCCGCCGGCGAACTCGGCGAGGCCACCGGCAGCGCGGCGGTCATCAATGTGCAGGGCGAACAGCAGAAGATGCTCGATATCGTCAGCAATGACTTGTTCATCGAAGGCAATCACTGGGGCGGCTATCTGGCCGGCATGGTGTCGGAAGAGTTGGCACTGCCGTACCAGATTCCATCGGACTACCGGCAGGGACGCTACCTGCTGGCCTTCGATCCGCTGGATGGCTCGTCGAACATCGATGTCAATGTCACGGTCGGCAGTATTTTTTCGGTACTGCGCGCGCCGGCGTCGGACCGGCCGGTGACCGACGCCGATTTTTATCAGCCGGGCAGCGAGCAGGTCGCGGCCGGCTACGCACTCTATGGCCCGACCACGATGTTCGTGCTGACGGTAGGACGGGGCGTGCACGGCTTTACACTTTGTCCGCAACTTGGCGAGTTCATGCTCACTCATGGCGATATGCAGGTGCCGGTCGATACGCATGAATTTGCGATCAATGCGTCCAACAGCCGCTTCTGGGAAGACCCGGTGCGGCGCTATGTCGATGAATGCCTGGCCGGAAAAACCGGCGTGCGCGGCAAGGATTTCAATATGCGCTGGATCGCCTCGATGGTGGCCGAAGCGCACCGCATCCTGATGCGCGGCGGCGTCTTCCTGTACCCGCGTGACAGCAAGGATCCGTATAAGGCCGGACGCCTGCGCCTGCTCTACGAAGCCAATCCGATTGGCTTTTTGATGGAGCAGGCCGGCGGTGCCGCCAGCACCGGACACCAGCCGGTACTGCAGGTCACGCCGACCGATATCCACCAGCGTATCGGCCTGATATTCGGCTCGAAAAATGAAGTCGAACTGATCGAGCGCTATCACAACACGCCGCGCCGGGATGACGCGCCCAATCCGCTATTCAAGCAATGCGGACTGTTTCGCGAACCGGCCTGAGCAGTCAGCAGCCTCATCCTTCACCAGGAGCTTCCATCATGTCCGACCATTTTCCGATCATCGCCATTACCGGTTCTTCGGGAGCCGGGACCAGTTCCGTTACCCATACTTTCGAGGATATTTTCCGGCGCGAGAAAGTCTGCGCTGCCATCGTCGAGGGCGACAGTTTTCATCGTTTCGATCGCGCTGAAATGAAGCTGCGCCTGGCCGCAGCCGAACGCGAGGGCAATACCAACTTCAGCCACTTCGGTCCGGAAAACAACCTGTTCGCCGAACTCGAAGAACTATTCCGCAGCTACGGCGAGACCGGCAACGGCATGCGCCGCAAGTACCTGCACGACCACGGGGAAGCCGCACCGTACCGGCAGGAACCCGGCACCTTCACCGCGTGGGAGACACTGCCCGAGGACACCGACCTGCTGTTCTACGAAGGACTGCATGGCGCGGTCGTGCATGACAAGGTCAACATCGCGCAGCATCCCGACCTGCTGATCGGCGTGGTCCCGGTGATCAACCTGGAGTGGATCCAGAAGCTGTGGCGCGACAAGTCCAAGCGCGGCTATTCCAGCGAAGCCGTGACCGACACCATCCTGCGGCGCATGCCCGATTACGTGAATTACATCTGTCCGCAGTTCACGCACACGCATGTCAATTTCCAGCGCGTGCCATGCGTCGATACCTCCAATCCCTTCATCGCGCGCGATATTCCGGCACCCGATGAAAGCTTCGTGGTGATCCGCTTTGCCAATCCGAAGGGCATCGATTTCCAGTATTTGCTGAACATGATCAATGACTCGTTCATGTCGCGCGCGAATACGATCGTGGTCCCCGGCGGCAAGATGGAACTGGCGATGCAACTGATTTTTACGCCCTTCATCTGGCGCATGATGGAGCGCAAAAAACGCGCGACGCAGGCCAGCCGGGAGGGCAACTGATGAATGCGCCAGTGACTATTTCACCGACACCTGCCGACGCAATCCGCTTCCTTGCCGCCGACGCCGTCGAGCTGGCGCAATCGGGCCATCCGGGCGCGCCGCTGGGCATGGCCGATATCGCCGAAGTCCTGTGGCGCAAGCACTTGCGGCACAATCCGGCGGATCCGGCCTGGCTGGACCGCGACCGCTTCGTGCTGTCGAACGGCCATGGCTCGATGCTGTTGTATGCGCTGTTGCACCTGACCGGCTACGACTTGCCGATGACGCAGCTCAGTCAATTCCGCCAGCTGCATGCAAAGACACCGGGCCATCCCGAAGTCGATCTCACGCCGGGCGTCGAAACCACCACCGGCCCGCTCGGCCAGGGGCTGGCCAATGCAATCGGCATGGCGCTCGCCGAAAAAATGCTGGCCGCCGATTTCAACCGGCCCGGCCATGCCATCGTCAACCATCACACCTATGTCTTCATGGGCGATGGCTGCCTGATGGAAGGCATCAGCCACGAAGCCTGCTCGCTGGCCGGCACGCTGGGGCTGGGCAAGCTGATCGGTTTTTATGACGACAACCGTATCTCGATCGATGGCGACGTGGCCGGCTGGTTCACCGACGACACGCCGATGCGCTTCGAGGCGTATCACTGGAACGTGATCCGCGCTGTCGATGGTCATGATCCGGTCGCCATCGATGCGGCGATCCGCAGCGCCAAGGCGCAGGACCGTCCAACGCTGATCTGCTGCAAGACCACGATCGGGCAGGGCGCACCGACCAAGGCCGGCGGCCACGATGTGCATGGCGCGCCGCTGGGCAAGGTCGAGATCGCCGCGATGCGCGCCGCCAAGGGCTGGCAGGCAGCGCCGTTCGAATTGCCGGACGGGGTCGCTGCAGCATGGGATGGCCGCGTTGCCGGTGCCGCGCGCCAGCACGAATGGCAGCAGCGTTTCGATGCCTATCGCGCGCAGTTTCCGCAGCTGGCGGACGAATTGCTGCGGCGTGTCGATGGCGCATTGCCGCCGGCCTTGTCGGTCGCGTTTGCCGGACTGATCGCTAACGACGGCGCGCTGCACAAAAAAATCGCGACCCGCAAGGCATCCCAGATCGTGCTTGAGGCGATCAGTGCGAGCCTGCCGGAATTCTTCGGCGGCTCGGCTGACCTGACCGGATCGAACCTGACCAACGTGCAGGCCTCGGTCTGGGTCAATCATCACGGCTCGGGCAATTACCTGAGCTACGGCGTGCGCGAATTCGCGATGGCCGCGATGATGAACGGCATGGCGCTGCATGGCGGATTCATTCCGTACGGCGGCACCTTCATGACCTTCTCGGACTATTCGCGCAATGCGATCCGGATGGCAGCGCTGATGCGGCGGCGCGTGATCCATGTGCTGACGCACGACTCGATCGGCCTCGGCGAAGATGGCCCGACCCATCAACCAATCGAGCACGCTGCGAGCTTGCGGCTGATTCCAAACAACTGGCTGTGGCGTCCCTGCGATGGTGTCGAAACCGCCTATGCCTGGCAAGCCGCGCTGCAACGCACCGATGGCCCGACCTGCCTGATCCTGTCGCGTCAGGCGCTGCAGCCGTACCAGCGCAGCGTGCGGCAGCAAGCCGATATCGCGCGCGGCGCTTACGTGCTGGAAGACGTCGCTGCGCCGCAAGTCGTGTTGATTGCCACCGGCTCCGAGGTCGGCATTGCAACGGCGGCTGCCGGCTTGCTGGCCATGCGCGGCGTGCGGGCGCGGGTGGTGTCGATGCCGTGCGTCGAGCTGTTTTATGCGCAAGCGCGGGTCTACCGCGACAGCGTGCTGCCACCCGGCGTGCCGCGCGCCAGCATCGAAGCCGGCGTGACCTGGTTCTGGCGCGCCGTGGTGGGCGAGAGCGGGGTGGCGCTCGGCATCGACCGCTTCGGCGAATCGGCACCGGCGGACCAGCTGTATACCTATTTCGGATTGACGCCGGAGGCGCTGGCGCAGGCGGCGACGGCGTTGCTTGCTGACTGACCTATTGACAACTACAAGGAGACTTCCATGGCACTTATTTCATTACGGCAGTTGCTCGACCATGCGGCGCAATTCGAGTACGGCGTTCCGGCATTCAATGTCAATAATCTGGAGCAGATCCAGGCCATCATGCAGGCCGCCGACCAGACCGATAGTCCGGTGATCCTGCAGGCCTCGGCCGGCGCGCGCAACTACGCCGGCGAGGTATTCCTGCGCAAACTGGTCGAAGGCGCGATCGAAAGCTATCCGCATATTCCGGTCTGCATGCACCAGGACCATGGTGCCAGCGCGGCCGTCTGCCAGGCCGCGATGCGCTCGGGATTTTCCAGCGTGATGATGGATGGCTCGCTGCTGGCCGACATGAAGACGCCGTCCTCGTACGAGTACAACGTCGATGTCACTCGCAACGTGGTGGCGATGGCGCATTGCATCGGCGTGTCGGTCGAAGGCGAACTGGGGTGTCTGGGTTCGCTCGAATCAGGTCAGGCCGGGGAGGAAGATGGCTCGGGTGCGACCGGCATCCTGTCGCACGCGCAGCTGCTGACCGACCCCGAGCAAGCCGCCGATTTTGTCGCCCGCACCGGCGTCGATGCGCTGGCGATTGCGATCGGCACCAGCCATGGTGCCTATAAATTCAAGCGCAAACCGACCGGCGATATCCTCGCGATCGACCGGATTCGCGCGATCCATAGGCGCATCCCGGAGACTCATCTGGTGATGCATGGTTCGTCGTCGGTACCGCAGGAATGGCTGGACATCATCCGCAGCCATGGCGGCACCATCCGCGAAACCTATGGCGTGCCGGTCGAGGAAATCCTCGTCGGTATCAAAAACGGCGTCCGCAAGATTAATATCGACACCGATATCCGTCTGTCGATGACCGGTGCCATGCGCCGCACGATGGCCGAGCATCCGGAAGAATTCGATCCGCGCCGGTTTTTCAAGGATGCGATGACGGCGGCGAGAGCCTTGTGCGCCGAACGCTTCGATGCTTTTGGCTGCAGCGGGCAGGCGGCCAGAATCAAGGTGATCGGGATGGCGCAGATGGTGCAACGGTATCCGCACTGACCGGGCTTCGCCGGCAGGTTCGTCCATCGGGGTTGCCCTCCACAAGCGCAACGCATCAATAACGTAGGGTGGGCACGGGGTCATCGTGCCCA
>AEPR01000798.1 GCA_000195205.2 Oxalobacteraceae bacterium IMCC9480
CGGTGCAATGCCCTGCGCTTATTGCACCCTGCGACTGCAAACCCGAACGCGCGCCACTGAAACACCGCACAAGGCACAGCAATCCGGTTTTTTTGCGCTAGCCAAACTGTGACCATCCAGATACAGAACAGCAACTAATTTCAGCTATGTACGGTATCGAACAGATGCATTTCTCCGGAAGTGGATACTCCGATCGGGATCGCTACGACCATGCCGACAATCGCTCAGGCAATGGCGCTGCCCACTCCCGTCACGAGGAAAAAAATGAAAAAAAATCACCCTATCCGGTCCGGGCTTACGGCCGCGCGTCTGGCTGGCCTGTCACTGCTGGCCGCTGCCACGCTCGCCGGTTGCGGCGGAAGCAGCCGCGATCCTGTCCTCGGCGTTCCCGCCGTTACCGTAGCAACGCAAACCAATGCCACCCGTCCGCGCATCACGCGGACCGTGCCGGCAACCGTCATTCCCGGACCGGCTACCGGTGCCGCAAGTAACGCTGCCATCAGTGCGACCTTCAGCAAGGCGATGACGGCCAGTTCGATCAATACCGGCAGTTTTACGCTGTCATGCGCAGCACCCTGCGTCGCACCGCAAGGCACGGTCAGCTATGCCGTCGACAGCCGCACCGCCGTGTTCTCGCCAGTAGCGCCACTGACCATTGGCACCACCTACACCGCCACCGTCACCACCGCCGCCATCGACCTGAGCGGTAACG
>AEPR01000797.1 GCA_000195205.2 Oxalobacteraceae bacterium IMCC9480
CTGCCGCTGGTGGTGATGCTGCATGGCTGCACCCAGAATCCGGACGACTTTGCGGCCGGCACCGAAATGAATGCCCAGGCCGAAGTCACGCCCTGCTTCGTGCTGTATCCGGCGCAATCAAAATCGGCCAATGGCTCGCAATGCTGGAACTGGTTCAATGCCGTCGACCAGCAGCGCGAACAGGGTGAGCCCTCGATCATCGCCGACATCACGCGCAAGGTCATGGCCGACTACCGCGTGCTGCCAAAGCAGGTGTATGTAGCCGGACTGTCGGCCGGCGGCGCGATGGCAGCCATCATGGGGAGCACCTATCCTGAGCTGTATGCCGCCGTCGGCATCCATTCCGGCTTGCCGTACGCGGCAGCCACTGATCTGATGTCGGCGATGAAAGCGATGCGCACCGGCATGAACGAAACCCGTTCGGCGCAATCGCTGCCCAGCGGCACGCGACCGATCATCGTGTTCCACGGCGACCACGACAAGACTGTTCACCCGCGTAACGGCGAGCAGCTGATCGAGCAGCATGTCCGCCGCGATGACCCGTCGTCGACAGAAAACGGCCGGGTCCCGAACGGCCATACGTACACGCGCACCCTGCACCGCAAGCGCGACGGCTCGCCCCTGGCCGAGCAATGGCTGATCCATGGAGCCGGCCATGCCTGGTCGGGCGGCAGCAGCAAGGGCACCTACACCGATGCGCGCGGCCCGCACGCGACCCGCGAAATGATGCGATTCTTCGCTACCCAACAAGGCTGAACTCAGCCTTCAACCACAAGGAATCCCATGATCCACGAAATGCGCACCTACCATTGCGCGCCGGGCAGACTGCCGGCGCTGAACCATCGCTTTCAGACCATCACGCTCGGCTTCTGGGAAAAATACGGCATCCGCCAGGTGGGTTTCTGGACCACGCTGGTCGGCCAGAGCAACCAGACGCTGACCTACATGCTGCAATGGGACAGCCTGGCCGAACGCGAAACCAAGTGGAATGCCTTTGCCAGCGATCCCGACTGGCTGGCGCAGCGCGCCGCCACCGAAGCCGAGGGCATCATTGTTGAACGGATCGGAACCAGCTCTTGGTACCGACGGCGTATTCGGCACTACGCTAAAGCAAGCGCCTGCACGCCTCAGTGCAACTTGATGCGCGGCACAGTCTTGCCGCGCAGCCATTGCGCCAGCAAATCCAGCAGCATCCGCATTGGCCCGAGCAGCACCATCCGGTGCGAGCGATACAGCGCCGCATACAGCAAACGGGCCAGCAAGCCTTCGATCAGCAAGCTCTTGCCGGTCAGCTTGCCCATCAGATTGCCGACTGCATTGAAGCGCCCGAGCGACACCAGCGAGCCATGATCAAGAAAACGAAAAGCCGGCAGCGGCTTACCGTCCAGCTGCAAGCGCAGTGCATTGACCAGAAAAGTGGCTTGCTGGTGCGCTGCCTGCGCGCGCGGCGGCACCGTGATGTTTTTTTCCGGCCAGGGGCAACTGGCGCAATCCCCCATCGCAAAAATCGCCGGATCGATTTCGGTCTGCAGGCTGGCCAGCACCGGCACCTGCCCCAGCCGGTTGACCGGCAAGCCGAGCTCGCCAAGAATCGGCGCGACCTTGATACCGGCCGACCAGACGATCAGGTCGGCCGGCAGGGACTTACCGCTGGCGGTCAGTACCGCGTGTGCCTCGACCTTGACCACCGCTTCGCCGGTCAGAACGGTCACGTTCAATTGCTCCAGTAGCTTGCTGGTCTGCAGCGCGACACGCTCGGGCAATGGCGCAAGAATGCGTGGCCCGGCTTCGACCAGCGTCAGGTGAATATCGCGCTGGCCATCAAGATGATGCAGGCCGTAGGCACCGAAGACCTCGGCGGTATTGCGCAGTTCGGCAGCCAGCTCGACGCCGGTAGCACCGCCGCCGACGATGACGACATCGACCCGCGAGGCGACGCCGGGCGTGGCCGCGCTGGTGTTCTGCGCGCGCATGCAGGCCGAAATCAGGCGACGGCGAAAATGTTCGGCCTGGCCCAGCGCATCGAGCGCCATCGCATGCGTGGCGGCACCCTCGACACCAAAATAATTGGTCATGCTGCCGATCGCCAGCACCAGCGTGTCGTAGGCCAGCGTGCGCGCCGGCAGCACCTCGATGCCCTCGTCATCGATCAGTGCCGCGACGCTAAGCTGCTTGGCCGCGCGGTCGAGGCCGCGCAGCTCGCCCTGCTGGAATTCAAAATGATGCCAGCGCGCCTGCGCGACATAATCGACCTGATGGGTATTGGCATCCATGCTGCCGGCAGCGACTTCGTGCAGCAGCGGTTTCCACAGATGCGACGGCGAGCGGTCGACCAGCACGATCTCGGCCCGCCCCGACTTGCCGAGCTGTTGCCCGAGGCGCGTCACCAGTTCCAGTCCGCCGGCACCGCCGCCGACGACGACGATGCGCGGCACACCGTCGGTTTTTTTGGAAGTGGAAGGAACAATCGGTTGCAGCGTTGTCGGGGCAGTCATCGGCGAGCCTTGGGTTTGAAGATCAAAAACCATGATGCCATGACGCGGGCAAACGCCGCTGCTGCGTCTCAATCGCCCATCTGCCTATCTGTTACTCTGGACTGACTGATGGAGCGAGACTCCAGATTCATCCCTTGCGGGTCCATTCCTCAAAATCCATCACGCTTTGCTCACACTCTCCCATGCCCTCGCCCTCATTCTGACCGCTCTGCTCTTGCTGCCCGGACCCGCGCTGGCGCAAGCCGTGCAGGTCGCGGCCGGTGCGATGCCCGTGATCGTGGCGACCAGCACCAGCGCCCGCGACAACGTCGATCTCGATCTCATCGGCAGCGGTTCGGCGCGTCACTCGGTGGTGATTTTTCCGGCAGTTGCCGGAGAGGTTGTCGAAGTCGCGTTTGTTACCGGCCAGGCCGTTCGTGCCGGACAAGTGCTGCTGCGCCTGCTGGACCGACAGGAACGCCTGGCCGTTGACCTGGCCTCGGCACAGGTCGATGCCGCCAGAGTGCTGGCCGATCGTTATGAGGCCACAAGAGGAACCGGCGCGGTGCCGGACCGTGTTCTCGACGAAGCGCTCGCTGTCTTGCGTGCTGCCCGAATCACCCTGGCGCAAGCCCGCGTCGCTCTGGCCGACAGGGTCGTGCTCGCGCCGTTTGCCGGCATCGTCGGTTTGTCCGACATCGAGCGCGGCGACCGGGTCACGACCGGCAGCGCGCTGACCACCATCGATGACAGGCGCGTACTGCTCATCGACTTCGCGGTCCCCGAACCCTATCTGGCACGTATCGCACCAGGCCACCTGATCGCGGCGGTCAACCCGGCGTATCCCGATCGTTCATTTGCCGGCAAGGTGTCCGGGATCGACAGCCGCGTCGATCCGGTGTCGCGCAATGTGCGGGTGCGGGCAAGCGTCGCCAACACGGCCGATCTGCTGCGTCCCGGCATGTCTTTCGCGGTGCGGCTGTCGATGCCCGGAAAACCATTCGTCAGCGTGCCCGAACTGGCCCTGCAGTGGGGCCGCGACGGCTCTTTTGTCTGGGTCATCCGCGAAGGCAAATCGGCAAAGGTGGCGGTTCGTCCGGTGCGGCGCACCTCAGGTCATGTGCTGGTCGACGGTGCGCTGACCAGCGGCGAGACCGTGGTGGTGGAAGGCGTGCAGCGACTGCGTGAAGGCAGTGACGTGCGGGTTGTGGGCAAGCCGGCCGATAGCAGCGCCGCCCGATGAACGATGATCGTGCCAACGATCTGCCGGCGCTGTCGATCCGCCGGCCCTGGCTGATCATCGTCATCAACCTGCTGATCGTGATCGCCGGTATCGGTGCCTTGCTGGGTGTCGAAGTGCGTGAGCTGCCCAACATCGACCGACCGATCGTGGCGGTCCGCGCGGAGTATCCCGGTGCCGCTCCCGAAACCCTGGACGCCGAAGTAACCCGTCTGATTGAAGGCGCTGCCTCCCGTGTGCCGGGGGTCTACCTGGTGCGCTCTGCCAGCGAAGAAGGCAATCTGCGCGTGATCATCGAATTCAACCCGGACGTCGATCTGGTGACTGCGGCAAATGATGTGCGCGACGCGGTCGCCCGCGTTGAACGCGATCTGCCGGAAGGCGTCGAAAACCTCACCATCGTGAAAGCCGATGCCGATGCCGAGCCGGTGCTGCAGTTGGCCGTGTCCAGTCAATCCCTGGCGATCGACACGCTCTCGCGCGTGGTCGAAGAACAGATCGAACCTGCGCTGATTGCGGTCGAGGGCGTGGCCGACATCACGCTGTTCGGCTCGCGTGAGCGCGTCATGCTGGTACGCATCGATCCATTGCGGCTGGCGGCGCACCAGCTTGCGGTGAGCGATCTCGCCACGCTGTTGCGCACCGCGCCCTTCGACGCTCCTGCCGGAAGCCTGGAGTCGCCCAACCAGCAGGTGCTGGTGCGCGCCAACGCCTCGGTGACCTCGCCGGAAGCCTTGCGCGCTTTGCAACTGCGTCCGGGTCTGGCGCTCGGCGAAGTCGCTGACATCTCCTACAGCCCGGCCAAAGCCACGTCCTATGTGCGGCTCAATGGACGAACGGTCATCAGCCTGGGCATCGTGCGACAGGCGCAATCGAATACCGTCGCCATCTCAAAAGGTGTGCGCGCTGTGGTGGATAGACTCAACCGCGACGGCGCTGACCTGCAGATCACCGTGGTGTCGGATGACGCCACGTTCATCAGCGGCGCCATTGCCGAAGTGCTCGGCAGCCTGGCGCTGGCGGTGCTGATCGTGGTGGCGGTAGTGGGTATTTTTCTGGGCCAATGGCGGGCCACGCTGGTGCCGGTGGTGGCGATTCCGGTGGCGCTCATCGGCACCCTGGCGGCGATCTGGTTGCTGGGGTATTCAGTCAACTTGCTGACCCTGCTGGCGCTGCTGCTGGCGACCGGCATGGTGGTGGATGACGCGATCGTCGTTCTCGAAAATATCCAACGTCGACGCAGCCAGGGTTTAGGCCCGAGAGCGGCCGCGGTGCTGGGCACGCGTGAGGTGTTTTTTGCCGTCGTCGCCACCACCGCCACCCTGGTCTCGGTGTTCGTTCCGATCTCGTTTCTGCCGTCGGCGGCGGGCCGGCTGTTTGCCGAATTTGGTTTTGTCATGGCCATCGCGGTGGCGATTTCTTCCTTCGTCGCGCTGACGCTGGGGCCGATGATCGCCTCGCGCCTGCCGGAAGAAAAGCCTCCGGGGCCAGTCTGGCGCAAGCTGTCGCACTGGGGCGAGCGCGCGGCCGGCACCTATGCCCGATGTCTGGCCATGGCCTTGCGCCGGGCCTGGTGGGTGGTGGCTGCTTGCGGCTTGCTCGCCGGCGCTGCCGTCTGGAGCTACACGCAGCTCAATTCGGAACTTACGCCCACCGAGGACCGCGGCCTGCTGTCGATCCGGATGGAGGGGCCCAGCGGCGTTGGCCTGGGCTACATCGACCGCCAGCTCGAGCAAGCGCTGGCCATCGTCACCCCCTTGCAGGACGAAGGCCTGGTGCAAAACATTTTTACCATCACCGGCCGCTATGACTTGAACCGTGCCGAGATCGTCGCGCCCTTGACCGATTGGAGCAAGCGGTCGGTATCGCAAGCGCAACTCACGGCAAGGCTGCAAAGCGAGCTGGACCAACTGCCCGGCGTGCGCGTGCGCATTCGCAGCGGCAATAGTCTGGGTGTAGGCGGTGGCGATGGCAGCGTGCAAATGGGCGTGACGGGGGATGACTACGCGCGCATCGCCGACGCGGCTTACGGTTTTGCGCAAGCCGTCGAACGTGATCTGCCCGGTTTGCGTGACGTGCGGGTCGAGTACACCGTGGCCCAACCGCAGCTGACGCTGAAGATAGATCGCCAGCGCGCCACCGAGCTCGGCGTGTCGATCGAGGGACTCGACCTCATGCTGCGGGCTTTGGTCAGCGGCACCGAAATTGCCGAGCTGACGGTCGACGACCGCAACTTGCTGGTGATGCTCGATTCGAACGCCTACCGGGCGACCGACCCGCAAGATCTGCTGGCTTACAGCGTACGCGCCGGCGGCGTGGGCGGGGCACGTCTGGTGCCCTTGTCGCAGTTTGTAAAGCTCGAAGAAACCGCCATTGCCTCCGAACTTGAGCGCCTCGGTCAGCGCCGTGCCGTTCAGCTTAGTGCGGTGGCCGTCGACGGCATGCCACTACAACAGGCGGTCAATGATTTGCGCGCGCTGGCCGCGAAGGAACTGCCAACCGGCATGGGCCTGCTGTTTCGGGGCGATGCAGCGACGCTGGAGCAAACCGGGCGCGATGTCGCCATCACCTTCGCCATTGCCTTGCTGGTCGTGTTTCTGGTGCTGGTGGCGCAGTTCGAGGGCATCACCAGTGCTGCCGTGGTCATCATTACCGTGCCATTCGGCTTGGCTGCGGCGGTATTTGCGATGACCTTGAGCGGCACCTCGCTCAATATTTACAGCCAGATTGGACTCTTGCTGCTGGTCGGCGTCATGGCCAAGAACAGCATCCTGATGGTCGAGTTTGCCGACCAGTTGCGCGACGCCGGACGCAGCGTGCTCGAAGCGGCCCAGGAAGCCGCAGTCACGCGCTTGCGTCCCATCATGATGACCATGGCGTCGACCGTGCTGGGTGCGTTGCCGCTGGTGCTGGGCAGCGGCCCCGGTGCCGAGTCGCGCGCGTCCATTGGCTGGGTGATTTTTGGCGGATTGTCATTGGCGTCGCTGTTCACGCTTTTTCTGACGCCTGTGGTGTACCTCGGTCTGGCACGCTTTGCCAAACCGCGCGCCAGTCAAGGGGCCTTGCTCGCCGCGGAGATGAAACTGGCGACGGCGCAGGAAGGGGACTCTGCATGAGGCGCCGCATCGCCCTGATCGCTCTGACCCTGACATTGGGAGCTTGCGCGAGCGTGACCGCGCCGCCCGCGCCGGTCACGCTGGGGCTCACCGGCGCAGATCGATTTTCTGCCGCTGCGCCCGGTGCACCGATGCCGCTGGCGTCGGATCTGCTGTGGTGGCAACGTTTCGACGACCCGATGCTGGGCCGCTGGGTCGAGCGCGCGCTGGCCAACAATCCGGGCGTCGACATTGCCCGCGAACGGGTCGTGCAAGCCCGGGCGCTGCTGCGCGGCGCGCGGGCACAGCGCCGGCCATTGGTCGGTGCAGCAACCGGTCTTGAATCGCGCAGCGGCAGCGCATCCGGCCAAGGCACCAGCGATGCCAGTGTGGAAGTGACGCTGGATTGGGACCTGGATGTGGGCGGTGGATTGCTCCAGGCTGAAAGGTCGGCGGCCGCTTCCGTGTTGCGCACTGAAGACCTGGTACAAGCGGCGCGTTTATCCGTGGCTGCCTTGACGGCGCGGGCGTATGTGGAATGGCAGGAAGCGCGCCTCGATCAGGCGCTGCTGGCGGACGCACTGGCCATGCAAGCAGAGGTGCAGCGTGTCGTCCGGGTGCTGGTGCGCACCGGGCTGGCACCGCAAATCGATCTCGATCGCGCGCGCGCCGATGCCGCCACGATCGAGGCCGATAGCGCTGATGCCGCGGTGCGTGTGCGACAAGCGGCGGCGGCCTTGCAAGTGCTGGCGGGCGAGCGGCCACAAGCAATGGACGGTGCCAACGGTCTTGCCCGCTTACCCGGGCTCCGGGGCCAACAGCCGGTGCCACGCCCTATCGACCTGCTGCGCCTGCGGCCTGATTTGCGCGCTGCCGAGCGGTCCCTGGCCGTGGCTGCAGCCAATCTGGGCGTGGCCGAATCTGCTTTTTATCCGCGTCTGCGCTTGCCCGGCACGCTTGCGCTGACCTCGGCCGGACTGGGCGGCGGCGTGCTCAGCATCGTCAGTCAGAGTGTGGCTGCGGTGCTGGACATGGTCTTGTACGATGGCGGGGAGCGCAGCGCCGGAGTCGATTTTGCACGCTCACGGGTGCGCGAGGCCGGCCAGTTGTATCGCCAAACCTTGCTGCAGGCCTTGCAACAAGCCGAAGCGGCACTGATAGCCGAAGAAGGTCTCGGCAGACGAATAGCAGCATTGCAGCGCGCCGGCACCGCAGCCGAAGCGGCCCTGTCACAGGCGCGCACGCTCTACAGCAATGGACTGACCGGATTCATCGATGTGCTCGATGCACAGCGCATCGCGCTGACCAACCGCCAAAACCTGCTCAGCACCCGCGCCGATGCGGTACGTCAAGGCATCACTCTGTTTGAGGTCATGGGGATGATTGCGGCGGAAGAGGTGGCCCGATAAATTCACCTGACT
>AEPR01000796.1 GCA_000195205.2 Oxalobacteraceae bacterium IMCC9480
GAGCTGACATCGGGCAATTTTTGCAGCGCCTTTTCAATATGAATGGTGCAAGAGCTACAGGTCATTTCGCTGATGCCGACGCCCATGGTCCAGCGCCACGGTACCGCCGTGTTTGTACCACCAGACGCGGTTGTTTAGTTTTAATGCCAGAGAATGCGAATCGGACGGAAGCAACTCCCTCTTTGCTGTCCGTCAGCCTCAGTTGTCGAGAGCGCTTTTCTTCTGCTCATATTCGTCACGTT
>AEPR01000795.1 GCA_000195205.2 Oxalobacteraceae bacterium IMCC9480
CACGATGAGGCCGTGCCCACCCTACAGTCCTTGATCAGCTCACGCGCATGCCGGGTTCGGCACCTGGCCATGGCTGCAGGATGTAGATGCCGGGGCTGGCTTTTTCATCGGCGGCCGAGGCGGCCAGCACCATGCCTTCGGAAATCCCGAACTTCATCTTGCGCGGTGCCAGGTTGGCCACCATCACGGTCAACTTGCCGATCAATTCTTCGGGCTGGTAGGACGACTTGATGCCTGAGAACACGTTGCGCAAGCGGCCTTCGCCGACATCCAGCGTCAGTCGCAACAGCTTGTCGGAACCCTCGACGGCTTCGCAGTTGACGATGCGCGCGATGCGCAGGTCGACCTTGGCGAAGTCATCGATCTTGATTTCGCTGGTGGTGGCGACCGGGACGGCGGCGACGACTGCCGGTGCCACGGCCGGTGCTGCAATGAATGCTGCGACCGGTGGCTCGAACAAGGCATCGAGCATCTTCGGATCGACCCGCTGCATCAGATGCACGAACGGGTTGATCTGGTGCTGGTGCGGCAGCGGCTTGCTGACATCGGACCATTGCAGCGGGGCGATGGCGAGCATGGTCTCGACTTGCTGTGCCAGTGCCGGCAGGACCGGCTTGAGGTACAGCGTCAGGATGCGGAAGGCTTCGAGCAGGCGGCTGCAGACTTCCTGCAGGCGCGCATCGTTGTCCGGATTCTTGGCCAGTTCCCACGGCTTGTTGGCATCGACATAGGCATTGACGCGGTCGGCCTGCTCCATGATCAGGCGCAGTGCCTTGCCGTATTCGCGGCCGTCGTACAAGGCATGGATGTCATTGGCGACATCGCGCAGGCCGAACAGGAAAGTGTCCGACGTGGTGGCCCAGTCAGTCACCACATGGCCATCGAAACGCTTGGCAATGAAGCCGGCCGAGCGGCTGGCGATATTGACGTATTTGCCGATCAGATCGCTGTTGACGCGGGCCACGAAGTCATCAGGATTGAAGTCGACATCTTCGACCTTGGCGCTGAGTTTGGCAGCGATGTAATAGCGCATCCATTCCGGATTCATGCCGATGTCGAGGTAGCGCAATGGCGAGATACCGGTGCCGCGCGACTTCGACATTTTCTCGCCGCTGACCGTGATGAAACCGTGCACGAACACGTTGTTGGGTACCTTGCGACCGGCAAAATGCAGCATCGCCGGCCAGAACAGCGTATGGAAATAAGTGATGTCCTTGCCGATGAAATGATATTGCTCGGTCGCGGGATTGGCCATGAAGGCATCGAAATCGCGGCCGGTATTGTCGAAGTAATTTTTCAGCGACGCCAGGTAGCCGATCGGCGCGTCCAGCCAGACGTAGAAGTACTTGCCGGGCGCATCGGGAATCTCGATGCCGAAATACGGCGCATCGCGGCTGATATCCCAGTCGCCGAGTCCGCTTTCCTTGTCGTCTTTGCCTTCCAGCCATTCGCGCGCCTTGTTGGCGACTTCAGGCTGCAAGCGACCTTCGGTGAAGGCCCACTCGCGCAGGAACTCGACGCATTTATGATCCGACAGCTTGAAGAAAAAATGCTCGGATGACTTCATCACCGGCACTGCGCCGGACAGGGCCGAGTACGGATTCTTCAGTTCGGTCGGGGCATACACCGCACCGCAGACTTCGCACGAATCGCCGTACTGGTCCTTGGCACCGCACTTCGGACATTCGCCCTTGATGTAGCGGTCGGCCAGGAACATGTTCTTGACCGGATCGAAAAACTGCTCGATGGTCTTGGTCGTGATCAGCTGCGCGTTGTCGCGCAGGCTGCGATAAATTTCTTTCGACAGCGCATGGTTCTCTTCGCCATCGGTCGAATGCCAGTTATCGAAGCCGATATGAAAGCCATCGAGCGGCGCCTGCCGGCCAGCCGCGATACGGGCCACGAATTCCTGCGGCGTCACGCCGGCATTGTCGGCAGCGATCATGATCGGTGCGCCATGGGCATCGTCGGCGCACACAAAATGCACTTCATGGCCCTGCATGCGCTGGAAGCGAACCCAGATATCGGCCTGGATGTACTCCATGATGTGACCGATGTGGAAGGCTGCATTGGCGTAGGGCAGGGCGGTGGTGACGAATAGCTGGCGTGGCGAAGTGGCGCTCATGAGCAAGGCACAGTGAAATAAGGAAAGTCGTGATTCTAGCAGTGCGGCCTCGCGCAGCGCGGCCGATGTCCACGAGGGGCGCGGTAAAATGCGTTTTTCCCTCATTCGCGATGCCGCAACCCGGCGTCGACCCCGCTCGCCATGATTGTTCGCACCCGCTTTGCTCCCAGCCCGACCGGCTATCTCCATCTCGGTGGTGCCCGTACTGCCCTGTTCGCCTGGGCCTATGCGCGCCATTTCGGCGGCACCTTTATCTTGCGCATCGAAGATACCGACCTCGAGCGCTCGACCCCGCAAGCGGTGCAGGCCATCCTCGACGGTATGGCGTGGCTGGGCTTGCAGCATGACGAAGGTCCGTTCTATCAGATGCAGCGTATGGATCGCTACCGCGAAGTAGTCGGCCAGCTGCTGGCCAGCGGCGCGGCGTATCACTGTTATTCGTCGCCAGCCGAAGTCGAGGCGATGCGCGAGCGTCAGCGCCTGGCCGGTGACAAGCCGCGTTACGACGGCACCTGGCGTCCCGAGCCGGGCAAGACCCTGCCACCGGTGCCCGCCGATCGCCAACCGGTGGTGCGCTTTCGCAATCCGCTCGATGGTCAGGTGACCTGGATCGATCTGGTCAAGGGCCCGATCACGATCGCCAACCGCGAAATGGATGACCTCGTCATCGCGCGTCCGGATGGCACGCCGACCTACAATTTTTGCGTTGCTGTTGATGACTCGGACATGGAAATCACCCACGTCATCCGTGGCGATGACCACGTCAACAACACGCCGCGCCAGATCAACATCCTGCAGGCGCTGGGCGCGAAGTTGCCGGAGTATGGCCATCTGCCGATGATTCTTGGCACCGACGGCGAGAAGCTCTCGAAGCGCCACGGCGCGGTCAGCGTGATGGATTATCCGGCGCAGGGGTTTCTGCCCGAAGCGATGCTGAACTACCTGGCGCGTCTTGGCTGGAGTCATGGCGACGAAGAGATTTTTTCGATGGCGCAATTCATCGAATGGTTCGACCTCGATCACCTGTCGAAATCGCCGGCCCAGTTCAATCCCGAAAAACTGGCATGGGTTAACAACCACTACATCAAGCACACCGACGATGCGCAGCTGGCTGAGCTGGTACGCCCGTTGATGATCGATGCCCAATTCGACGGCAGTCCTGACCTCGCGCGCGCGATCGGCCTGATGAAGGAACGTGCCAATACCTTGATGGAAGTGGCTAGCGCGACGATGCTGTTCTATCGCCAGCCGCAGCCGGATGCGGCCTTGCTGACGCAGCACCTGACCGATGCCGTCAAGCCGGCGCTGGCCGACTTCGCTGCGCGCTGCGACACGGTCGAATGGACCAAGGTCGCGCTCGCCGCCATGATCAAGGAAGTGCTGGCCAGTCACGGCTTGAAAATGCCGCAGCTGGCGATGCCGTTGCGCCTGCTATTGACGGGTCAGTTGCAGACGCCGGCGATCGATGCGGTGATCGAATTGTTCGGTCGTCCGCTGGTCTTGCAGCGCCTTGCAAAGGGTCTGGAATAATTTGCCGAATAGGATTTACAGCGGCCGAATACCTCGGCTATAATTCGGCCTCTGTCGCAAGGGGGTATAGCTCAGCTGGGAGAGCGCTTGCATGGCATGCAAGAGGTCATCGGTTCGATCCCGTTTACCTCCACCAGCATCTTGATGATGTCGGGTCAGCGCAGAAAGTAGTGAGTAGCAATAAGTAACGGCCAGTACGGACAGTTTCTGTCCCC
>AEPR01000794.1 GCA_000195205.2 Oxalobacteraceae bacterium IMCC9480
GTCAAGACGTTGCTCGTGAGGCGCTTACTGATCTGCCCGAAGCCGTTGTAACTCTCCGCGCCCACTTCATAGCCCGCATCCGTCTTGTAAGCCAGCTTGGAATCGACCCCGAACATCGCCGGACCGGCCACCGGACCGGAAATTTTCCAGTCGATGTTCGGATTGGCCGCCATCGTCCAGCGCGACGTGCGATAACCGATGATGCCCTTAAGCTGGGCGTTCCACGGGTTTTCGTCGAGCCTGTGGGCGACGCGGCCGACTTCCAGGTTCGCGCCCCAGAAATACGCTTGCTCCGCCGCCTTGGGTGCGATGAACTTCAGGCGCAGTTTTTCGCCATCGACCGAGGTCATGCCGCCGGGACCGACCGAGGTCAGCAGGTAAGCGCCAAGATCGAGCGTCGGCGTCAGGCCCACCGACAATTCCGGCGTCAGTCGAAACACCTTGCCGGGAGCCTGAGCCCCCGGATAGTCCGGTGTGCGATTGCCCCTGGCGACGTAGTTGCTGTGGATATCCAGGCCGAACGCGCCGGGCGCGTTCATTTCATCCATGTAGACCTGAATTTCTTCGGAAGCGGCGAAGGCATGGCTGGCGCACACACCCAGCAGCAGCAAACCGATCAGGCGGGACAGACAGATGTTACGGGGGAAGTGATTCATTGCGAGGCTCTGCAAAAGGGAAGAAACGGACCGGCAAAATACTGGTATGCAATCTGCCAATTTTGTTAACAAAAAGAAATTTATTCCGCATCATGCCACCGCGTCGGGTTTCACGTATTTTCGATCAATTACCACCACGCAACTTTCATGGTGACCCCTTATAATGTTGCCACCGAACATCTTGCACTCCACCATTTCAAGTGATTCTTGCATGCGACTCTTCTCCTTCACACGCCGCCTAGGCCTGATCGTCCTGCTGCTGACCTGCACGGCGGCCGTCGCCCAGGTACCGGCGGCATTGCGTATCGGCGTCGCCCCGCACAGCAGCGCGCGCGTCATTCTCGAGATGTACCAGCCACTGCGCCAGCATCTGGAAAACAACCTTGGCATGCCGGTCGAAGTCGTCACCGCACCGGACTTCACGGAATTTGCGCGCCGCATGCTGGCCCAGGAATACGACGTCGTCATCACGACCGGTCACCAGGCCCGACTGGGTCAGACCGACGCCGGTTACAGCCCGCTGCTGACCTACCGTGCCGACTTCCGTACCGTCGCGCTGGTTGCCGGCAACAGCAGCTACAAAACCGCACTGGACCTCAAAGGCAAGCCGGTCCTCGGGCTGTCGTCAACCTCGCTGGTGACCTTGTGGGGCCAGCACTGGCTGAAAAATAACGGCAACGCCGAACCGCTGCGCTACGTCAGCGCATCCGACAGCGTGGCGCGACTGGTGCTGGCCGGGGAAGCCGCTGCCGGCTTCATTTCATTGGCCAATTACCAGAGCCTGGCGCGCGACATCCAGCCGCAATTGCGCTTTCTGGTGATCAGCGATGCGCTGGCCGGACGGGTCTACCTGCTCAACAAGCGCAACCTGCCGCTGCGCGACAGGATAGACGCTGCGCTGTGGAATTTTGCCGATACGCCGGAAGGCAAGGCCTACTTCCTGAAGTACAAGCTGGAGGGCTACCGCAAGCTCAAGCCGCGCGAGCTGGAGGCCATGGAGCCGTACGCACAGGAAGTCCGGCAAACCCTGCGCTGACCGATGACCAATCCCTTCACATCCGTTCGCGGTCGCCTGTTGCTGGCGGCCATCGTGGTCGAGGCCGTGATGCTGAGCCTGCTGGTCTCGAACAGCCTGCGCCTGACCAATAACAACATGCTCGACCAGGTCGAGCAGCATTCGCTGCAAATCGCCCCTATCCTGATCGCCGCCACGGTTGCACCGCTGGCCCAGCGCGACTATGCCACCGTGCAATCGGTGCTCGATGAAAGTCTGAGCCAGAACGGCGTGCAGTATCTGGTGGTCATCGACAAGCAAGGCAACCGGGTCGCCGGCAGCGGCTGGCCACTGGACCGCGCGCTGCCCGTGCCCGACAAGAACTTCGACCTGGCGCAGCAAACCGGCAAGCCGGTGTATCACGTCGTCAAGCCGGTCAGCAGCTACGGCCAGTCGCTCGGCGAATTGCATTTCGGCCTGGACCTGTCGCACATCCTGGTCGCCCGTCAAGCGCTGCTGGTCCAGGGTGCCATCATTGCCGGCAGCGAATTGCTGCTCTCGCTGGTGCTGCTGACTTTGCTGGGACTGTGGATGACGCGCAGCCTCGGTGCGCTGACCCGCGCCAGCAAGGCCGTCACCGACGGCAACCTGACTCCGGCCAGCGTCAGCGAAGGCCCCGACGAATTCGGCCAGCTCGGCACCGCTTTCAATGCGATGTCGCGCGCCGTCAGCGGACGGGTGGCCGAACTGACGCAGGCCAGGGATCAGGCCGAACAGGCCAACTGGGCCAAAAGCGAATTCCTGGCCAACATGAGCCACGAA
>AEPR01000793.1 GCA_000195205.2 Oxalobacteraceae bacterium IMCC9480
GCAATGCCCTTCGGTTATTGCGCCCTACGATATTGCCCAAGCCGCCAAAACACGATTTAATAAATTCAGTACGAATCATTCGATATACATCGATTCTTGTTGACATAAAAAGTTAGGCGCGTATATTGAGGCCATCGAAAGAAGCGCAGCCGGCAAAAACGAAGTTATTTCCGGCAGCGCCATAAAAAAACAAGATCAGGAAAACAATCGGGTGGTTGCCATGAGCGATGCTTCAAGGTTCGTTGCCAAAAATGATTCCCTCCGTATTTTGCAAAGCATGCGGCGCATCGCACAGCGCGTTGAGCAGCATTCCAAGCATCTCAATACGACTTACGACATTACGTCGCCGCAATTGATTGCATTGCTCGCCATTGCGCAACTCGGGCCGAGCACTCTGAAATCGATAGGCTTGGCGATCCATTTGAGCCCGAGCACTGTGGTGGGCATCGTTGACCGGCTGGAAGAAAAAAAACTGGTCATCCGGACCCGCGATGCACATGACCGCCGCAACGTGTTTGTTGCCTTGACCGCCGAAGGCCGGTTGCTTGCCGATGATGCGCCGTCAGCCATGCCGCCCGGTTTTGTCAGCGCGCTGCATGCGATGCCCGAAGAAGACCGGCAGGCGTTAGTGGCGATGCTGGAGAAATTCGCAGGATTGCTGGAAGTGTGATGTCGCCGCCGGGGTGACCGCGCATCCAACCGTTAGCACGGTTGAAAAAGTACTGATCTTTACCCTGTTACGACGGTCGAAATTTTCCGCCAAATGTGTTTTCCGAAGAAAGGACGACCCATGAATGAAAAAATTACTGAACAAGAGCAAGACAAGAAGCAATACAAGAAGCAAGAAAAGCCCCTGGCAGCCATCCGCCTGGTACGCAAAAACGATGGCGCGGCACTGCACGACCTGATTGCTGCCTGCCCGCCACTGGACCTCAATTCCCGCTACGCCTACCTGCTGCTTTGCCATCACCACGCACAGACTAGCGTCGTCGCGGAACAGGATGGTGTCATTGTCGGTGCCGTGACTGCCTACCTGCCGCCGGACCAGCCGGATACTTTATTTGTGTGGCAAGTCGCCGTCGCCCCCGAAAACCGTGGCCAGCGACTCGGCAAGCGCATGCTCGAGCATCTGCTGCAAGCCGTGCGACTCCGTCATCTGACGCGCTGGATTGAAACCACCATCAGTCCCGACAACGCGCCGTCCCACCAGTTATTTACCAGCTTCGCATCGCAGCACGATGCGGGCTGCGCAATAACCACTTTGTTTGCCGCCGGAGACTTCGGTGAAAGTGGTCACGAAGAAGAGCGTCTCTACAAGATCGGTCCCCTGGACCGCAAAGACTGACTCAACGACGTTCTTCACCATCCATCCCATCCGTAAGGAGAAGCCTGATGCGTATATTCAACCGACTGGAATCAGAGGTTCGTGGTTACATCCGTTCCTTTCCAACTATTTTCACTAAAGCCCAGAATGCAGTACTGACCGACGAGAGCGGTCGGGAGTACATCGACTTTCTTGCCGGTGCCGGTAGCCTGA
>AEPR01000792.1 GCA_000195205.2 Oxalobacteraceae bacterium IMCC9480
CCGCACCGCCGCCCTCAACGCCAAGGCCGCCGGTTTCGATGGTGTTGAAGTGCATGCCGCCAATGGCTACCTGCTTGACCAATTCCTGCGCGACAAGACCAACCAGCGCACCGACGAATACGGCGGCTCGATCGAGAACCGCGCCCGCCTGCTGCTCGAAGTCATGACCACCGTGGTCGATGTCTGGGGTGGCGATCGCGTTGGTATCCGCCTGTCGCCACTGAGCAAGTTCGGCGACATCGACGACAGCAATCCGGAGCCGCTGTTCACGTACGTGGTGGAGCAACTCAATGCATTCAAGCTGGCCTACCTGCATGTGATCGAAGGCGACACCGGCGGTACGCGTGACGTCGCGGGCGGCTTCGACCTGCAAATTTTGCGTCGCCTATTCAATGGCGCGTACATGGCCAACAACGGCTACAACAAGGCCATGGCCAGCGATGCGATCGCGGCAGAGCACGCCGATCTGATCTGTTTTGGTCGTCCGTTCATCAGCAATCCGGACCTGGTCGAGCGCATGCGCACCAATGCTCCGTTGAACGAAGCCGATCCGGCGACGATGTATGGCGGTGGGGCTGGCGGGTATATTGACTATCCGTTTCTGGGTGCGAAGAAGTAAGTTGATCCTTGCCTGATCAAAAAAACGCCAGGCAGTTGCCTGGCGTTTTTTTTTGAGTACGACCTTCCTCGTTGATGGCGGTGTTCGATGGTGCGCGCGCGTGGGCACGATGATGCCGTGCCC
>AEPR01000791.1 GCA_000195205.2 Oxalobacteraceae bacterium IMCC9480
TTTTTTTCCCGGTATCGTTTCAGTAAAGAATCATGACAAAAACTCACTGTGTGCATTGAGTGTTTATTAAAGATGTAAACACTTAAACCAATTGAATTGCTCAAACATGGCTTGCAGCTTGAAGTTTCAGAGAGTTAGGTGATTTTTTATGGGGGTCCAGGTGAGGTTTTTTGGGGGTGATGGTCGCTGAGGTGAGGTTTTTTGGGGGTGACTGGTGAGTGGATATGGGGGTTGTACGGCCTCAGGTGAGGGTTTTTGGGGGTTGTGCAGTTAAGTGAATTATTCGTGGCGTTATTTTCCACTTCTCATGTACATTATTGGTCATGGACTCCCCTGACACCACAAACGCCGCAGTGCGACGACCGAATGAAACAATCGCGATCAACCCTACACGGGGCAAGATCACGCTTGGGACGCGTCGGCTATTCAACTTGCTGCTGTATTTTTCGCAACAGGATGGTATCAAGGACACCTACAGCAGGTCGATTACCGAAGTCATGGCCTATGTGACGACGTCAAAGGATTCCGAGTGGCTCAAGAATTGTTTCCGGCAGATGCAGGAAACAGCAATCGAATGGAATAACAAGGACGGCAAGGTTGAGGAGTGGGGAATTAGCGGTCTGATTTCCGAGGCTCGTGTTATCACTGCCGGTCACGCGACCACTATTGCCTGGTCACTGCCGAACATCATTCGTGAACGGTTGATGGATCCGCGTTTTTATACGAAGCTGACATTGGAAATTCACAGCAAGCTCACGACTGGAGCGAGTATTGCGCTTTACGAGATCTGCTCGCGTTATTTGACTAATCCGACCAAAGTGACGAATCGGGAAGCTTGGGAATGGTGGCAACCGCGATTGACGGGAAATTCCAAGCGCGACGCCAAAGAGTACAAATATTTTGCACGAGAGACATTGCGTCCGGCAATTGCCGAAGTCAATCTGGTCAGCGACATCATCGTTGAGTTAATCGAGCACAAGAATGGACGCCGGATTGAATCGCTCCAGTTCAAGGTGACGAAAAAAGTCGCTTCGGCACTGGAACGCGAAGCGGTCAAGCCTTTCGATGGTGAACTTCTCGAATCGATCATCCGCCTTGGTATTAGCCAGCAAGAGGCACGATCACTGTATGCCGACCATGACTTGAAACTGGTCATGAAGACGGTGGCTCTGACAGAACAGCGGGCACTCGCCCCGAATCTCGCTCCATTGAAATCCAAGGCGGCGTTTTTCAAAAAGGCCCTGAGCGGTGAATATGCCAAAGCTGCTCCAGTAGCCGTTACCGTCGTGCCCATGACTGCTTTACCGGCACCGGTACTCCCGCCGCAAGAGCGGAAAGTTCAGGTGGGTGCCCAAATTGCCGCCAAGCGTATTCAGGACGCACTGCGGTTGTGGGAAGAGCAGGGCGGTGAAGACCAAATGGCGTTATTGCGCGAGTTCCGGGACCAGAGCACGGTGGATGGCTATCGCAAGGATATTACAAGGCGTGGCTTGGCGTGCATGGTCTCGATTGCGTTGCGCACGGCGTTTTGTCAGTGGTATGCCGACAAGACCTGGGGTGCGGTGAGGGACCAGGAAATGATTGATTTTCTGGTCGGATGAAAAAAGTGCCACCAGAAAAGGGGACCAGGTTCATTCCTGCAAGGGAAGGCACGTCAGGTTCAAGACTGGACGCACAGGAAATGTTGCTGCGGTCATTCGGTATCACTTGCAAGACAGACAATGGGGATTGCCAGATCTTAAAACTGAGCGTAACAGCAGAGGGTGATGTTATCCATGACAGGAGCAGCGATGAAACCAACTGATACCGAAGACATCTGCCAGACAAATTCGGATGAAAGGCAGGCGCTAATGGAGGGCCGAACTGCCACGTATTTCGCAGGGGTATTGGCGTCACTCTCCCGTCGGCCTGCCGATACCCGGATTCCTCGCTGAACATGACCTGTGTATCGGGGCCGTTCAAAAGCTTGTACGGACGCGGTTCCTGACGGACCGTACGTGCTTGCGCTACGGGATATTTGCATTGGAACTGGAGCACCGATCGCAGCCGATCAGGACGCAAGTACGACTTACGGCCGTCATTCGGCGCATTGTGGCCGCAGACTATGACATGCAACCCGCCCAACAGTTTTCTGACGCGTTTGCCATGGCGTGGGACTCCCATCAATCGAGGGGCCGCACAATGCTGGCCAGGAGGTCGGAAAACAGCAGGGCAGGGAAGGGGCGCATGAGTGATCGGCGTCAGCATGAGGGGGTACCACTGGAGTTGCTACGATATCCGGCTGGTTTTCAGGCGAACATGGTCATTATTCGACGTTTGCTAGCGATAGCGTAGATTATTTCCAAATCAAGGACCGGGAAAGGTTTGTTTCGCGTCGTCCAAGCTCAAATATTTGCATTGAAAACCAGATGGCGATCAAACAGTCAGTGTGGTGACCTCGATTCAATACGGCCCGATCTGCAACCAGCAGGTTTTTCGACAAGAATTCATTGCAACCAGCGCATGCATCGACCAGACATGCCGGCGAAGGACCCTGCATTCATCCACACCGATCTGAATTTCAATGGCGTACTCTCGGCAAGAACAGCAATTGAAATAGTCCAGAATCATTGAAAGACAGGGTGTTGAAATAAGTTTTTTGGCTAACTTAATGTTGCTCTAACTACCTTTTCGCCTAGCAAAGTAGGCGGTGTGAACGTACTCCGGGGGAGGGCGCTGTAAGCGCCGTCATGGCGTCGCTCTGTTTTCTAGTTATCTCATTTGCGTGACAATCACATAAATCTGCGTAATTTTCCCAACTGGGGTTACACGCCGGAAACCTCGATTTTTTTGTGGGGTGCGTAAAGCCCGCACTGATGGGGATAAGCGTCAAACGCCAAACGTTAGTCACCGGAAATCATGATCTAGGTCGGTCACAAAACTGAACGGGAAACAGGGCGGAGTCAAGAACCAAGTGCAACACG
>AEPR01000790.1 GCA_000195205.2 Oxalobacteraceae bacterium IMCC9480
TGCCGAAGCACCTGCGGAAGCTGTTTGATTCAACAAGTAATTTGTTGAGTTGCCCAACGCATGACGTTAATACCGATCTGATGTAATCATCAACACCAATTAGGAGTTTCAAATGGCAATTAGCAAAGACGATATCCTCGAAGCCGTAGGCGCGATGTCAGTAATGGACCTGAATGACATGGTCAAAGCATTCGAAGAAAAATTTGGCGTTTCAGCTGCAGCAATGGCCGTAGCCGGTCCAGCTGGCGGTGCAGCGGCAGTGGTTGAAGAGCAAACAGAATTCACCGTTACTTTGACCGATTTCGGCGCAAACAAAGTTGGTGTTATTAAAGCTGTTCGTGAAATTACGGGCCTTGGTTTGAAAGAAGCCAAAGACCTGGTTGACGGCGCTCCAAAGCCAGTTAAAGAATCTGTTTCAAAAGCAGATGCAGAAGCAGCAAAGAAAAAATTGGAAGATGCAGGCGCGAAAGCTGAAATCAAGTAAGCTCAGCAAGTTAGCGCATAATTGTAGCGCCGGAGTCAAAGCGTCGAGCCTTTTATAAATAAAGGCTCGGCTTTGGCTTCTTTGTCGTTTCAAAAATATGGACAACGTAATGTTTGTTCGTGTTTAAGCTTTTTTCGGCGTAAATAGAACCGGCAGGGTTGTCACTTGAGGTTTCGTTGATGTTGGTGCGTACAGTTATTGCACGTCACTATCGAATTCTGAACTGTCCATCCTTCCTGTCACTCACGGAGTGTTCATGCACTACTCATTTACTGAGAAGAAGCGCATTCGTAAATCTTTTGCGAAACGCGCTAACGTTCACAACGTTCCGTTCCTGCTGGCGACGCAGCTCGAGTCTTATCTTAGCTTTCTTCAAGAAGACAAAGTTCCATCGCAACGCAAGAACGAAGGGCTGCAATCTGCCTTTACGTCAATTTTCCCCATCGTTTCACACAACGGATTCGCTCGCCTGGAATTCTTGTCTTACATTCTTGGCGATCCGCCGTTTGACGTCAAGGGGTGCCAGCAACGGGGTTTGACGTTTGCCTCCCCGCTTCGGGCGAAGGTACGTCTGGTGATCCTTGATAAAGAATCGCCCACCAAACCTGTTGTCAAGGAGATGAAGGAGCAAGAAGTTTACATGGGTGAATTACCACTCATGACGACGACGGGTTCTTTCGTTATTAACGGTACTGAGCGCGTGATCGTTTCCCAGTTACACCGCTCCCCGGGTGTTTTTTTCGAGCACGATCGCGGTAAAACTCACTCGTCAGGGAAGCTCCTGTTTTCTGCCCGGATTATTCCGTACCGTGGTTCCTGGCTTGATTTTGAGTTTGACCCGAAGGACATATTGTTCTTCCGTGTCGATCGCCGCCGCAAGATGCCTGTAACGATATTGCTGAAAGCTATTGGCATGACGCCAGAGCAAATTCTTGCTAACTTCTTCGTGTTCGATAATTTTTCTCTTCGCACTGAAGGTGGAGAAATGGAATTCGTTGGCGAGCGTCTACGGGGTGAAGTTGCTCGATTTGATATCAATGACAAAGCAGGTAAGCCATTGGTAGCAAAAGACAAACGTATCAACGCCAAGCATGTACGTGAGATCGAAGCAGCCGGAATTAAACAGGTCACTGTGCCTGAGGATTACTTGTTGGGTCGTGTCCTTGCCAAGAATATCGTAGATGCGGACACCGGCGAGATTGTTGCAAGTGCAAATGATGAGTTGACTGAAGAGTTGATGGGTAAATTGCGTGAAGCAAATATCACTGCAATTCAAACGCTTTATACCAACGACCTTGATCAAGGTAGTTACATTTCGCAAACGCTGCGAATGGACGATACTGCAGATCAGATGGCGGCGAAGGTTGCGATTTACCGGATGATGCGTCCTGGCGAACCGCCAACGGAAGATTCCGTTGAGGCGCTGTTCAACGGTTTGTTCTACAACGAAGATCGCTACGATTTATCAGCGGTCGGTCGTATGAAATTTAATCGTCGTATTGGTCGTGATGAGCTGACCGGCATGATGACGCTCTCGAATGATGATGTCCTCGCAGTAATCAAAATATTAGTTGAGTTGCGCAATGGTCGCGGCGAAGTTGACGATATTGACCACCTTGGAAATCGTCGGGTCCGTTGCGTCGGAGAACTAGCTGAAAATCAATTTCGTGCTGGGCTGGTGCGTGTCGAACGGGCAGTCAAGGAACGCCTCGGCCAAGCCGAAGCCGATAATCTGATGCCTCACGATCTGATTAACTCAAAGCCGATTTCTGCTGCGATTCGTGAGTTCTTTGGCTCGTCTCAGTTATCACAATTTATGGATCAGACCAATCCACTTTCTGAGATCACCCACAAGCGCCGCGTATCCGCTCTCGGACCTGGTGGTCTTACACGTGAACGTGCCGGTTTTGAAGTGCGCGACGTGCACCCGACCCACTATGGTCGTGTCTGCCCGATTGAGACTCCAGAAGGTCCGAATATTGGACTCATCAATTCGCTGGCGCTGTATGCGCGACTCAATGAATACGGGTTTCTTGAAACACCTTATCGCAAAGTCAATGACAGCAAGATCACTTCGCAAATCGACTATTTGTCGGCTATCGAAGAAGGTCGTTACATCATTGCTCAGGCGAACGCGACTATCGATAACAGCGGTCGGTTGTCCGATGAGTTGGTTTCAGCCCGTGAAGCTGGTGAAACAATTCTCGTATCGCCAGAGCGGGTCCAGTATATGGACGTTGCTCCAGGTCAAGTGGTTTCTGTTGCTGCATCGCTTATTCCGTTCCTCGAGCATGACGATGCAAATCGTGCCTTGATGGGTGCGAACATGCAGCGTCAAGCAGTGCCTTGTTTGCGTCCGGAAAAGGCGCTGGTGGGTACCGGTATCGAGCGCACTGTCGCGGTGGACTCTGGTACAACAGTGCAGGCTTTGCGTGGCGGTCTGGTCGATTACATTGACGCTGGTCGTGTGGTAATCCGGGTAAACGATGAAGAGGCAACGGCTGGCGAAGTC
>AEPR01000789.1 GCA_000195205.2 Oxalobacteraceae bacterium IMCC9480
AGTAGGGTGTGTTGGAGCAAAATAGAAATGTCCGGTTTCTCCCAAATAGAAATGTCCGATTTTGCAAAGTAGTTCACGCTAGCGATCCCAAATTGGTTGGTGTCGAGTGATGAGCGGAATCGTGAGGATGAACATGGATGAGATTGAGCGTGCGAACGTGATCAAGGCGGTGGCTGCCGGTGAGCTGAAGCCAGGTATTGCGGCATTGCGACTGGGGCTGGGTGCGCGTCAAATTCATCGGCTGGTAGTACGGTTCAAGGAGCTAGGCGTTGTCGGTCTGGTGTCGCGGCAACGGGGTCGGGCCAGCAATCACCAACTGGTGCCGGAGTTGGCGCGTAGTGCACTTAATCTCATCCGGAAGCATTACGCCGACTTCGGTCCCACCCTCGCCTGTGAGAAACTTAGAGAGTGCCACGACTTGGTGCTATCGACAGAAACCGTGCGTCAATTGATGACCCAGAGTGGTTTGTGGAAGACGCGACAAGGGCGTCAGGCCAAGCTCCACCAGCCCCGTATGCGCCGGGCCTGCTTCGGCGAGCTGGTACAAATTGACGGGAGTTTGCACCGGTGGTTCGAGGAGCGCGCCGACGCCTGCAGCTTGCTTGTCTACGTCGACGACGCCACGGGACGCCTGCTCCAATTGCACTTTGCACCGACGGAATCGACCAGCGCCTACTTCGCCGCCACCCGCCAGTACATTGAGCAACACGGCAAACCGCAATCGTTCTACGCCGACAAGGCTGCCATCTTCCGCAGCCCCAGTGCGGCCGATCGCGCTAGCCGGACACAATTCCACCGCGCCCTGAGCGAGCTCGATATCGAGCTCATATGCGCTAATTCGCCACAGGCCAAAGGGCGCGTTGAACGCATGAACCGCACGCTTCAGGATCGCTTCGTCAAGGAACTACGGCTATGCAAAATTTCCTCAATCGATGAGGCCAACGTATGGGCCTCGACCTACATTGAGAACTACAACAAGCGCTTCGCCAAAGCGCCGCGTAGCCAATTCAATGCACACTGCGCGCTGGTGCCAACGGAGTGCCTGGAACGGATTCTGGCATGGCGTGAACAGCGCAAACTGTCGCCGCAACTGACCCTGCAGCACGGCCAAGTCACGCATGTCTTGAAGGACTGCAGTGAAGCGCGCATACACATCGGACAGCGCATCACGATTCACACACTAGGCAGTGGTGAGATCGAACTGCGGGCAGCCGGCGTGAACTTTAATTACTCGACATTGATGCGCCCCAGGCCGTTTGGACCTATCGAAGTCGACAGCAAAACCCTCGGCCATATCGTCGACCAACTCGGAGCGATCAAAAAACGCAACAGGACCTACCGGCAACCTTCGTCTGCAGAAAACACTGCCGGAACTGCTGCTGCAAAAAGCGTTGCGGCACACAAGATCAAAAGGCTGGCTATTAGCAAATAGCCGCCAAACAGATCAAAAAGCATGGGAAAAATCGGACATTTCTATTTGGTGGAAACCGGACATTTCTATTTTGGTGCTACAGGGTGGGCACGGCCTTTTGTGCCCACGC
>AEPR01000788.1 GCA_000195205.2 Oxalobacteraceae bacterium IMCC9480
TTTCGTCGGCGGCGATTTTTTGCGCCACAGCCAGCAACTCAGCGACCACCATCGGACAGGCCGAGATGGCTTGCATCATGTCGGCCAGGCCGGCTTCGATGCGCTTGGCGATCTCGACTTCTTCGGAGCGGCTCAAGAGCGGGGTCGATCCCATCTCGCGCAGATACATGCGGGTCGGATCGGTGGTGCGGCCGAAGTCGGCATCGATCGATGACAGCGCCGTCGCGACTGCTGCTTCGGCACCATCGTGGCTGGACGCGACCTTGTCGGACAGCAGCAGCGTGTCGGCGTCCGGCGCTTTTTCGTAGACGGCAATGCCCATGTCATTGAAAGTCGCGACGATGCGGTCCATCGATTCGCCTTCGGCGACTTCGTCGGGCAGGTGATCGTTAATTTCGGCGTGGGTCAGGTAGCCGCGGTCGCTGCCGATCTTGATCAGGGTCTTGATCTTCAGCAGGCGCAGTTCTTGTTCTTCCAGGCTCAGTGCCGGGGTCGGAATCGTCGAGCGCGATGCGCCGTCCTTGCTTTTGGTGGTGCGCGAGACAGGGGCGGCAAAGGCGGCGATGACGGCAGGCGAAATGGTCATGGCGACGGCGGCGGCGGCGACGGCGACGGCGACAGTCGCGGCAGGCTGCGCTACTGTCTTGGCCGTACCGGAGCGCGCGGCAGGGGTCGCTGTTTTCCGGGTCGTTGTCACCGGCGAAGCCAGCTTGGCTGCTTTCTTGGCCAGCGCCAGCGAATGGACCGGTTCAGTACTCACGACGACCGGCGCTCTCACGGCCGCCTTCAGCACGACCGAACGCCGCACGACTTTCTGCACGACCACGGGTGCCACGGCGGCGTCGACTGGCACCTCGGCCAGCGGCTCGGCGACCTGCGGCCGGACGAGCGCGCGGCGCGATACTTTCTGGATCACGACAGGTGGCGGACCGGACGGCTGCGGGACGGCTTCGTAGGCATTGACGAATTCAGCGACAGCATCGCTGACCGGGGGGATCACAGGGTCCGTCACCGGCACGGTCACGGGATCAATTACTGGATCAATCACAGGATCAATCACAGGATCAACTACCGGCGCGATCACGGGATCCACCACAGGAACCGGCACCGGCGCAATAACCGGCTCGACCACGGGCTCCACGACCGGCTCCGCATTGACTTCGGCATGGACATCATTGGACGCCACGATCCCCGGCGCATCGTGCCGCGCCAGGCGCGAACGCCGCACCACGATCACCGGTCCGGCCGCTACCTCGCCGTCCGCAGGCGCGCCAGGCGCAATCACGACGACAGGTTCGACAGGAGTGGCGGCGGCAATGCGCGGCTTCAACGATAACGTTTTAATGCGAAGGGTCATGTTCTGAATTCGGGGTTGCATTTGTGACGACGTGAATGGATGCGTCGATCAAAACAGCTTCCGGTTACGAACGGTCGGGTGCGTAGTAGGAAAAGTCATGGCGAAGCAGGAGGGGCCGGATTATAACAAAAATGTGACGTGCCGAACCGATCGTCGGAGGAAGCAGAAATCCCCCTGCTGCGCTGCCTTGTCGCCAGGCCGGCGCGACGGGTTATCATCCGGTCCATGGATATTCACAACCCCTCCGAAACCGATCTGCTGCGCGCCGAAATCGCTGCCGCGGCGGCGCGCATGATTGCCGAAGACGGTGCCGATTTCGGTACCGCCAAACGCAAGGCCGTCAAGCAACTGCTCGGCAACAGCAAGCCGCGCGGCGACGTCCTGCCGGACAATACCGAAATCGAAGCGGAAGTACGCCTCTATAACGAGCTGTTCTTCGGCGACACCCAACCGGCCCGTTTGCGGCAACTGCGCGAACTGGCCATTGAACTGATGACCGAACTGACGCAGTTTTCGCCCTACCTCGTCGGCGCGGTGCTCAATGGCACGGCCGGCAATCATTCCGATATCCACCTGCATCTGTTCGCCGAAAGCCCGAAAGACGTCCAGATCTATCTGCTGAACAAGGATGTCCAGTTCGAGGTCTCCGAAGGTGCCCGCCAGCGCCCCGGTGGCGATCCGCTCGAAATCGTCAGCTTCATGTGGCGCAACGAAGGCGTCCACTTGTCGCTGCATGCGATCGATGACCTGCGCGGCAATCACGGCAAGATTGAACGGGCCGACCTGGCCGCCGTCCGACAACTCATAAAAAGCGAACACCCATGAAAAAATCAACAAGTCTGCTGTTGCTGGCCGCCGTGCTGTTTGCCGGTGCCGGCGCGTGGTTCGGCTGGCACCGGATGGCACCCGCAGCACCGCAAACGGCAGCCGTCGCCAACCTGTTCGGCATGACGCTGGCCGATCTGAAGGAGCAAGAGCAGCCGATGGCGCAATGGAAAGGCCAGACGCTGCTGGTCAATTTCTGGGCCACCTGGTGCGCGCCCTGCGTCGAAGAGATGCCGGAACTGTCGACCCTGCATACCGAGCTGGCCGGCAAGTCGTTCCATGTGATCGGCATCGGCATCGATTCGCCGTCCAGCCTGCGTGAGTTTGCATTGAAGTTACCGGTCAGCTATCCGCTCTATGTCGGCGGCATGGGCGGCAGCGAACTGACCCGCCAGTTCGGCAATCAGGCCGGCGGCCTGCCTTTTTCGGTGCTCATCAGTAGCGACGGCCAGGTCCGCAAGACCTACCTTGGCCGGCTGAACATGCAGGAAGTCCGGCGCGATATTGCTGGCATGTAAGAATACTGCATGGGTTTTCCTTGCCACCTGACGCCATTCCACGGCAAAATGCGGCGATCGTCGTCAAACGGAGTCACCAATTTCGATGGCTAAAAAGCTGCTTCTGCGTAATGAATCGTGCCAGGACTGGTACGTCACCAGGCACCCTGCCCAGTCCGGCGGGATGTCTTTCATGGTCGGGACACATCGGTGATTCCTGACCTCGCAGAATGCGTCGCCGCTGTCGGGGCCTGTCGACAACAGCGCAAGACGCAGTCGCCCGGCGCGACCCGCGCCTCCTGAGCTGCATTTTCATCCTATATTTGCCGGTTCATCCACTGTCGTTCCGGCTCCCATCTATTAGCAGCACGCAACCATTCCAAGGGGTTCTACATGGACTTACGAAAACTTAAGACACTGATCGATCTGGTTGCCGAGTCAGACATCGCCGAACTCGAAGTCACCGAGGGCGAAAGCAAAGTCCGCATCGTCAAGACGCCTGCTGCCCAAGGCCAGATGATGATGATGCAACCGCAGCACGTGATGGCACCGCCCGCTGCCGCCGCAGCGCCCGCCGCGCCGGTGGCCGCTGCCGACGACGAGCCGGTTGGCCACGTCGTCAAGTCGCCGATGGTCGGCACCTTCTACCGCTCTTCCGCACCCGGCACGCCGGCGTATGTCGAGGTCGGCGCGAATGTGAAGGAAGGCGATACGCTGTGCATCATCGAAGCGATGAAACTGCTCAATGAAATCGATGCCGATGCCACCGGCGTGATTACCCACATCCTGGTCGAGAACGGCCAGCCGGTCGAATTCGGCCAACCCCTGTTCGTGATCGCCTGACGCAAGCGTTCCAGCGTGTTGCGGCTTGCCCGACACGCGTGCTGACTCCCTTTCACGACACCGAGAACCGATAGCCCACGCCATGTTTGAAAAAATCCTTATTGCCAACCGCGGCGAAATTGCCTTGCGCATCCAGCGTGCCTGCCGCGAAATGGGCATCAAAACCGTGGTCGTGCATTCCGAAGCCGACCGCGATGCCAAGTATGTGAAGCTGGCCGACGAATCGGTCTGCATCGGACCGGCACCCTCGGCGCTGAGTTACCTGAACATGCCGGCCATCATCAGCGCGGCCGAAGTGACCGATGCCGAAGCGATCCATCCCGGCTACGGTTTCCTGTCCGAGAACCCCGACTTCGCCGAGCGCGTCGAGCAATCCGGTTTTGTCTTCATCGGCCCGCGTTCCGAATCGATCCGGCTGATGGGCGACAAGGTCTCGGCCAAGCAGGCCATGATCCGCGCCGGCGTGCCGTGCGTGCCCGGCTCCGAAGGCGCATTGCCGGATGATCCGAAGATCATCATCCAGACCGCCCGCAAAGTGGGCTATCCGGTCATCATCAAGGCCGCCGGTGGCGGTGGCGGACGCGGCATGCGCGTGGTGCACACCGAAGCGGCGCTGCTCAATGCCGTGACCATGACCAAGACCGAAGCCGGGACTGCCTTTGGCAATCCCGAGGTCTACATGGAAAAGTACCTCGAGAATCCGCGCCACGTCGAAATCCAGATCCTGGCGGACGACTTCAAGAACGCCGTCTGGCTCGGCGAACGCGATTGCTCGATGCAGCGCCGCCACCAGAAAGTGATCGAAGAAGCGCCGGCCGTCGGTATCCCGCGCAAGATCATCGAACGCATCGGTGACCGCTGCGCGGAAGCCTGCCGCAAGATGGGTTACCGCGGTGCCGGCACCTTTGAATTTTTGTACGAAAACGGCGAGTTCTATTTCATCGAAATGAACACCCGCGTGCAGGTCGAGCATCCGGTCACCGAAATGA
>AEPR01000787.1 GCA_000195205.2 Oxalobacteraceae bacterium IMCC9480
CGCCTGACGATGCAGCAGATCGGCGAGGTTGGCGTGGCCGGTATCGTCATCGATGCGGTGATGCTGTGTTCGACCTTCGGAATGGCGCTGTTCCTGGGCGTGAAGGTGTTCCGGCTCGAACGTGATACCGCAATCCTGATCGGTGCCGGCAGCTCGATCTGCGGCGCGGCGGCGGTGCTGGCGACCGAACCGGTGGTGCAGGCGCGCAGCGAACAGGTCACGGTGGCGATCTCGACGGTGGTGGTGTTCGGGACGTTATCGATCTTCCTGTACCCGCTGCTGTACCGGCTCAACCTGCACTGGCAGGTGCTCGATAGTGCGCCGGCGACCTTTGGCATCTACGTCGGCTCGACGGTCCACGAAGTCGCGCAAGTCGTCGCTGCGGCGCGCTCCATCGGTGACGAAGCGGCCAACACGGCGGTGATCGCCAAGATGGTCCGCGTGATGATGCTCGCACCATTTCTGATTGCCTTGTCGGCCTATGTGTCGCGCTCGCGGCGGGCCGAGCCGAGCGTGCGGGGCCGTCTCGCGGTGCCCTGGTTTGCGTTCATCTTCGTCGCTGTGGTTGGTTTCAATTCGCTGGCATTGCTGCCGGCCGGTCTGGTCGCCGTGCTGATCGACATCGATACCTTCCTGCTGGCGATGGCGATGGCTGCGCTGGGACTGGGTACCCGCTTGTCGGCGATCCGCCAGGCGGGTGTGCGGCCCTTGCTGCTGGCGGCGATGCTGTTTGCGTGGCTGGTGGCTGGCGGGGCGCTGATCAATCGGGTCGTGATGCAATTTTAGGCAAGGCGTTGGCGAGCCTGGGCGGTGCATTTGGTGCAATGCCCTTCGGTTAT
>AEPR01000786.1 GCA_000195205.2 Oxalobacteraceae bacterium IMCC9480
GGGCACGGTGAGGCTGTGCCCACCCTACGATGCTGAGCTTGGATGACGCGCGGCAGGTGCTCGGGCCCTAGAAGCGGTAACCGAATGCCGCCTCGAAACGCTCTTCGATCTCAGTGCGTGTCGGTGCGTGGTTCTGCCCGCCCTGATGGCCAATCTTGATCGAGCCCATCAAGCTTGACAGGCGACCGATGGTCGGCCAGTCAAGCCCATTGCTCAGCCCGTACAGCAGGCCGGCGCGGAACGCGTCACCACAGCCGGTCGGATCGATGATCGCCTCGACCGGTACCGGCGGGATCGACAGCAGCTCGCCGCCAACATAGATCTCGGCACCGTTTTCACCGCGGGTGACCACCAGCGCTTCGACTTGCGTGGCGATTTGCGCCAGGCTCAGGCCGGTGCGCTCGGTCAGCAATTCAGCTTCGTAGTCATTGACGGCGACGTAGGTGGCCAGCGCTATAAAGTCGCGCAGCTCGGCACCGTTGAACATCGGCAAACCCTGGCCCGGATCGAAGATGAAGGGCACTTCCAGTGCCACGCAATCGCGTGCATGCTGCAACATGCCGTCACGGCCATCGGGAGCCACGATGGCGATGCTGAGCGGACCGGCATCAGCGACCTTGTTGAGGTGCGAAAACGTCATCGCGCCCGGATGGAAGGCGGTGATCTGGTTGCTGTCGGCGTCGGTGGTGATGAAGGCTTGCGCGGTCCATGTCTCGTCGATGCCGCGTATGCAACGGGTCGTGATGCCTTGCAGCGCGAGGCGCTCCAGGTACGGTGTGCTGTCCTGGCCGACGGTCGCCATGATCAGCGGATCACCACCGAGCAGGCGCAGGTTGTAGGCGATGTTGCCGGCGCAGCCGCCGAATTCGCGCCGCATGGCCGGCACCAGAAAGGCCACGTTAATTTTGTGTAGCTGGTCAGCCAGCAGCGCTTCGGCGAAGCGTCCTTCGAAGGACATGATGGTGTCGTAGGCCAGCGAGCCGCAAATCAGGGAGGTCATGGAGTGGTCCGGAAAGAGGTGGGTGGGCGCAATTGCGCGATCAGGGATAAAACAGGTAGACGCGGTAATTCGAGGCTTTTTGCTGCAATAGTTCGAACGTGATGCGGGCGCTTTGCTCGCTGCCGGCCGCAAAGCCGCTGTCGGCCACCGGAGCTTGCGGCAGGTAGTCGGCGGCAGTAAAGACGCGGCGGCTGACCGGACGTCCGCTGCCATCAAGCAGCGTCAGTTCGAGCGCCGGCCAGCGTTGCGGGAACGGGCTGCTGTTACGCAGCAGCAGGTTCAGCGTGAAGGTATTGGCGGCCGGATTGAGCGTGATTAGCTCGCTCGATTCAATCGATACCTGGCTGGCTTGGGCCAGCAGGGCGATGCGGCAGTCCCAGAGCGTGCACGCCTTGACCAGCCACGGCTTGGTCGCCGGCAGGCGCGCGGCGATCTGGTCGCGCAGCACGTAGACGGTTTGCCCCAGCGCCGCCAATGCCAGCAGCACGACCAGCGCGGCCAGCCAGAGCCGGCGACTGCGGCCCAGCAACTGGCGACGCCGGCCGCGCGTCACGAAGCTGGGTTCGTCCGGCATCGCATCGTAGACCGGCTCGTCATCGGTCTCGCTGGTGGCCTTGCTACTGCGCCACGGCCGTTGCTGCAACTGGTCTATGGTGTGTGCGAGTTCGTCAGGTGCCGGCGCGTCGTTGTCCTGACGTGATTTGGCTTTCAGCGGGACCACGAAGTGCTCGTCGGAGGCCGGCAGTCGGGCGCTGTCTTCGTTGTTGTCGTCCTCGTCGTCGTCATACGCAAGCCGCATCAATGTCATGCGTTGCATCGGATCGGAGGGCGCAACAATCGGATCGAAGGCCGGATAGAAATCGTCCGAGTCAGTGGGGCGTGGCGGTGCCGGAGCAGCCACCGCCTCTTGTGCGGGTTGCAGTAATGCCGGCGTGACCGCGACGTCCGGCAATGCCGTCACGCCCGGTCGCAGCAGGTGTTCGATGCCGTTGAAAATCTGCTTGCAGGCGCCGCAGCGCACCAGTCCGGCACGCAGTTTGAGCTGGTCGTGCGCGACGCGAAATGTCGTCTGGCAGTGCGGACATTGCGTTGCGAGCGCCATCGCGGCTAGCGGCTAGCGGTCAGCTTGCCCGACAGCGCGACCCAGCCTTCGCGTTCGGCCCAGACCGACAGGTGCAGGAAGGGTGCGTAGGCGGCGATGACATCGTCAGCTTGCGTGGCCAGCACGCCCGACAGCACCAGTGCAGCGTCGTCGGCCAGATGGGCGCACAGCATCGGTGCCATCACTTTGAGCGGTCCCGACAGGATGTTGGCCACGACGATATCGAAACGCTGCAAGACGTCATCGTGATGGAATTCGTCGGGCAGGAAATAATCGATTTCGCAGTCGTTGCGTTCGCTGTTGAAGTTGGCCGATTCGATCGCTTGCGGATCGATGTCGACCCCGATCACGGTGGCCGCGCCCAGCTTGCTGGCGACCAGCGCCAGAATGCCGGAGCCGCAACCATAATCGAGTACCGACAGCTCCGCCGGCGCATGGACTTCCAGCCATTCCATGCATAGCCGGGTAGTCGGATGACTGCCGGTGCCGAAGGCCAGACCCGGATCGAGTTCGAGGATCAGTCCATCCGGATCGGGCGCGTCGTGCCAGCTCGGCACGACCCAGATATTGGTGCCGATATGAATAGGTGCAAATTGCGATTGGGTCAGCCTGACCCAGTCCTGTTCTTCGACGCTGCGCAAACTGAACGGCAGGTCGGCGGCAGCCAGTGGCAGGCCGGCGATGACGATGGCTTCGGCGATCAGGGCGTCGGCATCGCTGCCGCTGTCGGTCAGCACGACGACGCGGCTGCGTTCCCAGGCGGCCTGTTCCGGCTCCATGCCCGGTTCGCCGAACAGCGGCTGTTCGGCCGCCGTGCCTTCATCGGCATCCTCGACGGAGACCGACAGTGCACCGGCTTCCATCAGCGCGTCCGACAGGCTTTCGGCCTGGTCACGCGCTACTTCAATGACGATTTCAGTCCAGCTCATGGGTTCACTTTATTTGATGATGGTCGTGACCTTGGCGGTCTTTGGCAAATCCGGCTTGTTGGCCAGTTTCTGTTCCAGATAATGGATGTTGGTGCCGCCTTCAATGAAGCGCGCATCAACCATCAGTTCGCGATGCAGCGGAATGTTGGTCAGGATGCCTTCAACCACCATTTCTGACAAGGCGATCTGCATGCGCTTGATGGCCTGGTCGCGCGTGGCACCATAGGCAATCACTTTGCCGACCATCGAATCGTAATGCGGCGGCACGTAGTAGCCGGCGTAGGCATGCGAATCGACACGGATGCCGGGACCGCCCGGTGCATGCCAGGACAAAATTTTGCCAGGCGATGGCGTGAACTTGAACGGGTCTTCGGCGTTGATGCGGCATTCGATCGCATGGCCTTTGAGCTCGATGTCGCGCTGGCGGAAGCGCAGCTTTTCACCGGCGGCGATGCGGATCTGTTCCTGCACGATGTCGATGCCGGTGATCATTTCGGTGACCGGATGCTC
>AEPR01000785.1 GCA_000195205.2 Oxalobacteraceae bacterium IMCC9480
GCAATAACCGAAGGGCATTGCACCGCTCACACCGACAAATACTTGCTGATGGTCGGCGCATCGACATTGGCACGCGTGTCTTCGTAGACAAAGCGGCCCTTGTCGATCACCAGAAAACGGTCAGCGATATCGAGCGTGAAGCTGAGCACCTGCTCCGAGACGATGATGGTCAGCTGACGCATCGTGCGGATCTCTTTCAGGTTGCGTGCGATGTCCTTGATGATCGATGGCTGGATGCCTTCGGTCGGTTCATCCAGCAGCAGCACTTTCGGTTCGGTCGCCAGCGCACGCGCAATCGCCAGCTGCTGTTGCTGGCCGCCCGACAGGTTGCCGCCCTTGCGACTGCGCATGTCGAACAGCACCGGGAACAGCGCATACAGTTCTTCGGGCACCTTGCCGCGGGCTTTCGCGGGCAAGCCGGTCTGGATGTTTTCAAGGACGGTCATGTTGGAAAAAATCATGCGCCCCTGCGGCACGTAGGCGATGCCGCTCTCGACGCGCTGGTAGCTTTCCATGCCGCCGATTTCCTGGTCGCCGATGCGGATGCTGCCGCTGCGTTTTGGCAGCACGCCCATCAGCGTCTTGAACAGCGTGGTCTTGCCCATGCCGTTGCGGCCCATGATGGCGACGATTTCATTTTTCCCGGCGTTGAGATTGATGTCGTGGATGACCTGGCTCTGGCCATAGCCGGAAACGAGATTGGTGATGCTCAACATGGTGTTTCCTTTCGGTCTCAGTGACCCAGATAGACTTCGATCACTTTCGGATTGGCCTGCACCGATTCCATGCTGCCCTCGGCCAGCACTTTGCCCTGATGCAGTACGGTGACCCGGTGCGCGATGCTCTTGACGAATTCCATGTCGTGCTCGATGACCAGCACCGAACGGCCCTGGCTGATACGGCCCAGCAGCTCGGCGGTCTTGCTGCGCTCGGACACGCTCATGCCGGCCACCGGTTCATCGAGCATCAGCAGTTCCGGCTCCTGCATCAGCAGCATGCCGATCTCCAACCACTGCTTCTGGCCATGCGACAGCAGGTCGGCCTGCGCATGTAATTGCTCACTCAAAAAGATCTCGGCAGCGACTTCATTGACGCGGGCAATCACATCGGCTGAACGCTCGAACACCAGCGCACCGAACACCGAACGGCCACGCGGGAACGACATTTCAAGGTTATCGAAGACGCTCAGGTTTTCATAAATCGAGGGCGTCTGGAACTTGCGGCCGACACCGGCGCGGACGATGTCGTACTCGGCCATCTTCGTCAGTTCGCGCTCGTTGAAGCGGATGCTGCCGGCGGTGGCCTGGGTCTTGCCGCAGATCAGATCAAGCACCGTGGTCTTGCCGGCACCGTTCGGACCGATCACGACATGGACTTCATTGCGGTTGACGTACAGGTTCAGGTTATCGACCGCCTTGAAGCCATCGAATGACACGGTCAGGCCTTCGACGGCGAGGACCGGACGGTTAGGATTCTTGACGCCTATCGGTGCGTTGCTCATTTGACGGTCTCCAGTTCGGCGGTAGCTTGGGTAGCCACTTTGGCGCGCGATTTCGGCAGTAGCTTTGCCACCCATTGACGGCCATGTGACTCGTACAAGCCGGCGATCCCGTTCGGGAAATACATGACGACGGTGATGAACAGGCCACCCATCAGGAACAACCACAATTCGGGGAAGGTCTCGGAAAAATACGTCTTGCCGAAGTTCACCAGCAGCGTGCCGTAGATCGCGCCCAGCAGCGACATGCGACCACCGACAGCGGCGTAGATCACCATCTCGATCGAGGGCACGATGCCGACAAACGACGGCGACATGAAGCCGACCTGCAGCGTGAACATCGCGCCACCGATGGCCGAGAAAGCTGCCGCGACGCAGAACACGAAGATCTTGAAACTGGCCACGTCATAGCCGGAAAAACGCACGCGCTCTTCCTTGTCGCGCATCGCCATCAGCAGGCGACCCAGTTTGGAAGTGAGGATGAAGCGGCCGAACAGCACGCAAGCTAACAACAAGGCGACGGTGACGAAGTACAAGATCAGCTTGGCCGAGTCGGTGCGGATGTCCCAGCCCAGCATGGTCTTCAGGTCAGTGATGCCGTTGACGCCGCCGGTCAGGCCTTGCTGGCCGACGATCAGGATGGCGAGGATGGCAGCGACGGCTTGCGTGACGATAGAAAAATACACGTCGCCGACGCGACGCTTGAACATCGCCACACCGAGGATGAAAGCGATCAGTGTTGGTACGGCCAGCACCAGCAGGATGGTCAGGCCGAGGCTATGGAATGGCTGCCACATCATCGGCAGTTCGGTGATCTGGTTCCAGTCCATGAAGTCGGGAATGCCGGGCGTCGACTGGATCTTGGTGCTGATCGGGTCCGAGGCTTCGAGCTTCAGAAACATCGCCATACAGTAGCCGCCGACGCCGAAGAACACGCCCTGCCCCAGGCTCAGGATGCCGCCGTAACCCCAGCACAGCACCAGGCCGACAGCGACAAACGCATACGACAGATACTTGCCGACCAGCCCCAGCCGGAAGCTGTCGAGCAGCAGCGGAAACACCACGATCAGCAGTGCGCCCAGCACCAGCAGGCCGATGGCACCCTGCCGTCCTCCCAGTAATTTTTCGTACAGTGTGTTCATGGTCGGTCCTTGGATAGGTAAAAACTACTTGCGGACTTTGGAAGAGAACAGCCCTTGCGGACGCATCATCAGGATCACGATCACCGCCGACAGCGTGAGCACCTTGGCCATCGATCCGGACAGGAAGAACTCGGCGGTCGACTGGGTCTGGGCGATCGAGAAGGCCGAGGCAATCGTGCCGATCAGGCTTTGCGCCCCGCCGAACACGACCACCAGGAAAGTGTCGACGATGTACAGCGATCCGCTGGTGGGACCGGTCGAACCGATCGTCGTGAAGGCCGATCCGGCGACACCGGCGACACCGCAACCGAGGGCGAAGGTCGTGCGATCCACCTTGCGGGTGTTGATGCCGACGGCACCGCTCATCAAGCGGTTCTGCATCGTGGCGCGCACCTGCAAGCCCCAGCGTGAACGAAACAGCAGCAGGAAAATACCGCCGGTCATGACGACAGTGAGGCCCATCATGAAGGCGCCGTTGATCGGGATATCGATGCTATCGGTCGGCTTGAACGAGCCCATCAGCCAGTCAGGCAAGGTGGCGCTGACTTCCTTGGCGCCGAAGATCGAGCGGAAGGTTTGCTGCATCAGCAGGCTCAGACCCCAGGTGGCGAGCAAGGTATCGAGTGGGCGTTTGTACAGGCGGCTGATCATCAGCCGCTCGGTCAGGTAACCGACGCCGTAGGCTGCCAGAAACGACAGCACGATCGCCAAGAAAAAATAGTAGGGCTGGAAAGCCGGCGCGTATTTGGTCGTCAGTGTCGACAGCAAATATGTCATGTAAGCACCGATGGTCAGGAACTCGCCATGCGCCATGTTGATCACGCCCATCTGTCCGAAGATGATGGCCAGTCCGAGCGCCATCAACAGCAGCACGCAAAAGACCGACAGGCCGTTGAAGCCCTGCATCGCGAAGATGGCGCCGAATTCTGATAACCACTCCATGGTGACTCCTGTTGATGCTGCGTAAAAAATTAGAGGAAGGTGGACAACCTCCCACCGTTCGTCCTGAGCTTGTCGAAGGC
>AEPR01000784.1 GCA_000195205.2 Oxalobacteraceae bacterium IMCC9480
GTCGGGCTGGGGCTGGGCCTGCAAAAAATTGTCGGGAGTTACGTATCTGGCTTTGTCATCTTGCTGGAACGTAGCATGGCGATTGGCGATATGGTGACGGTCGACAAGTATTACGGGCAGGTCACCCGGATCAACACGCGTTACACGATATTGCGCGGACTCGATGGCGTCGAATCAGTGATTCCCAATGAGTTGTTTGTGTCGGGACCAATGCAGAATTTCTCGTTGTCAGACCGGTTATTGCGTTTGAGTACCAAGGTGACGGTTTCGTACGAGACCGATATCGAGGCGCTGTTACCGTTGCTGGAAGAGGCTGCGGCAACGGTGGCCCGGGTGTCGAAAGACTCGCCACCCAGCGCTGTGCTGCGATTTTTTGCTGCCGATGGCCTGGAGGTCGAGGTCGGGTTCATGATTGTCGATCCCGAAAACGGTACGTTCGGGGTCACGTCCGAGGTCAATCTGGCGATCTGGCGGGTACTGCAATCCAATCACATCCGTATCCCGTATAACCAGCGAGAGATTCGCATCCTCAATGCGTCGTCACTGCCGGCCGATATCCCTCCGGCGGGCGAAGAAGTCGCTCCTCCCTCCGTGGGCGAAGCCCGGTAAAACGGGTACAATCCAGCCCTCAATTACGACAAGCAGGAACGCTGGCCCAGCGTGACCGGCGAACATTTCTTAACCGTGGAGTAGTGCTATTTTGAACACTGTCTTTAACGCAGTTCTCGATTTTCTTTCCAATGGCCTGACTGGCGCCAGCGTCTGGCAAGTCGTTATTTATTCATTGATCGTGACGCACATCACGATCGCCGGCGTGACGATCTACCTGCATCGGCATCAGGCACATCGTGCGCTGGAGTTGCATGCCATTCCGAGCCATTTTTTCCGCTTCTGGCTGTGGCTGACGACCGGCATGGTCACCAAAGAATGGGCTGCAGTACATCGCAAGCATCATGCTAAATGCGAAACAGTCGACGATCCCCACAGCCCGGTCACGCGCGGTATCAACGCCGTCCTGCTGACAGGGTCCGAAATGTACCGTACCGAATCCAAGAACATGGAGACCATTGACAAGTACGGTCATGGCACGCCGGACGACTGGATTGAAAAGAACTTGTACACCCGCTTTAGCTGGCAAGGTGTAGGTCTGATGCTGATCGTCAACGTGATGTTGTTCGGTGTGCTTGGTGTGACGGTATGGGCGGTTCAGATGATCTGGATCCCAATTACGGCTGCCGGCATCATCAACGGTATCGGGCACTATTGGGGTTACCGGAATTACGACTGCACGGATGCATCGCGCAATATTTTCCCGATCGGTATTCTGATTGGCGGCGAAGAACTGCACAACAACCACCACACGTTCGGTACATCCGCAAAGCTATCGTCGAAATGGTATGAATTCGATATCGGCTGGATGTATATCCGCATGATGGAAATCGTTGGCTTGGCCAAGGTCAAGAAAATTGCACCAGCGCCAAAGTTTGATCGACAGAAGCTCGTTGCTGACTTCGACACACTGCAGTCAGTGATTTCGAATCGCTATGACGTGATGGCTAAATATGCCAAGTCGGTGAAAACGACATGGCGCGACGAACTGGGGCAACTCCGCAGCAAAGCGAAGCTGGAGTCAGGTTTCTTGAAGTCATCGAAGCGCCTGATGCATAAGGAACCAGCAAAGCTGGAAGCGCCACAGCAGCAGCAGTTGCGGGAATTGTTTTTGCACAGCAAGCCTTTGCAGACAATGCATGAAATGCGCACCGAGTTAAGCGCCATCTGGGAGCGTTCGCACAGCAGCCGCGATCAGTTGCTCCAGCAATTACAGGACTGGTGCACGCGTGCCGAGGCATCGGGTATCAGGGCTTTGCAGGAATTTTCATTGCGTCTGCGTAGTTATGCCTGATTGACAGATTCACTGGTTTAGCCAGTGTGATGAAAAAAAGCGGGTCCGTTTATCGGCCCGCTTTTTTTATGCCCGGCTCCCCCCGAATTGATGGACTGAAGGTGCAGGCAAAAAAAA
>AEPR01000783.1 GCA_000195205.2 Oxalobacteraceae bacterium IMCC9480
TGGCGCGACTGAAGCTATCCGGTACGGCGGTGCTGACGTGCCAGGCTTGCAGGTCATCACTATCCGGCAATCCCTCGATGGCACACAGGACGTCGCCTGACTGCTCTTCGATCATCTGGTTGATGGCCGCAAGCGTCACCTCGAGGTCGGTGCCACCGGAAATCAGTTTCAGGATGCCGTTCTGACGTTTGATCAGATCGTGATTGCGCTTGCGCTCGGTGATGTCACGCATGAAGCCGATGAATAACTGTTCACCATCAATGCAGGCTTCGCTGAAGGCAATTTCGAGCGGAAATTCGTGGCCGTCGGCATGCAGGCCAA
>AEPR01000782.1 GCA_000195205.2 Oxalobacteraceae bacterium IMCC9480
CGTGGTGCGGGCGGTGCCTTCTGCATTGGTCACGGTCTTGCTGACGCGCTCGCCATGGGCGTTGTAGGCGTAGCGGGCGACGATTTGTTTGCCGTTGCTGACCTGCTGCAGGCGGCCTGTGACGTCGTACCGATAGGACTTATCGCCGATGGTGATCGGGTTACCTGCCGGGTCATACGTGTAGGCTGTGCGTTTGTCAGTGTCCGTGATGCCGGTTAGACGGTTACTGGCGGGCTGGTAGGTGAGTGCTTGATCCGTGTTTTCCGAGAGGCGATT
>AEPR01000781.1 GCA_000195205.2 Oxalobacteraceae bacterium IMCC9480
CCGCGTCACCGGCATCATCAGCGAAATCGCCGCCGCCAGCGTGGAGCAGACCTTGGGTATCAACCACATCAGCCAGGCCATCACGCACATGGACCAGAGCACGCAACAAAATGCCGCCCTGGTCGAACAATCCACTGCGGCCGCAGAATCAATGCAGGAACAGGCCGATAAGCTGGTCAATGCCATCAGTGTGTTCCAGGTCGACGGGATACAGGCAACGCTGCAACCGGCGATCTTGGCGACCCCGCTGCGACAGCACCTGCACAATCCGAAAGTGCTGCCCATGGCAAGGAAAGCTTCCCTAGCTGGCAATACCCGCCGGCAAGTGCTTCAGGCACCCGAATAGCCCGGGGATAAGCAGGTCAACAGCCACCGCAGTGCCCTCTGCGGTGGCATAATTGCGCCCCTGCCCGCACTGCCGCGCGCTCCTACTACCGGGACTCTCCTCCATGCGCAAAGGCATGCTCTTCGCCGCCACCGCCTACGTGATCTGGGGCCTGCTTCCGCTTTACTTCAAAGCCCTGCAAAGTATTGCCCCGACACAAATTATGCTGCACCGGATGGTCTGGTCGCTGCTGTTCCTGCTGTGCGTGCTGGCCTGGCGCAGGCAATGGTCATGGCTGGCCGATGCCGTGCGCCAGCCCAAGGTACTGGCGACTTTTTTGCTCAGCGCAGTGCTGCTGTCGACCAACTGGTTCACCTATATCTGGGCCGTCAACAATGGACGCATCATCGACTCCAGCCTGGGTTACTTCATCAATCCGCTGGTCAATGTCCTGCTTGGTTACGTGGTGCTGGGCGAACGTCTGCGCGGGGTCCAGTGGCTGGCGGTCGCGCTGGCGGCTGGCGGCGTCGCGTGGCTGACCTGGATCACCGGCCAGCCGCCGTGGATCGGGCTGACGCTGGCGCTGTCTTTCGGCTTTTATGGCCTGATGCGCAAGACCGCCGCACTCGGGCCGCTCGAAGGACTGTCGCTGGAAACCTTGCTGCTGTTTCCATTCGCGCTGGCCGCGCTGGCATGGCTGACCCTGCATCAGCAAAATGCCTTCCTCGATGCGCCTACCCAATCGCAATGGCTGCTGATGGCGGCCGGTCCGATCACCGCCGTGCCGCTGCTGCTGTTTGCCGCCGGGGCACGCCGGATCCCGATGGCGACACTAGGCCTGCTGCAATACATCGGCCCCAGCCTGCAACTGGCGCTCGGTGTGCTGCTCTACAACGAATCGTTCAGCGGCGATCGGCTGATCGGCTTTGCCGCGATCTGGTCGGCGCTGGTGGTGTATTCCGGCGAAAGCGTCTGGCGCGCCTGGCGCAACCGTAGCGCCTCCCCTGCAACGACTGAAAGCTGACATGACGCCTCCCCAAGCACGCCACGCCGTCATCATCGGTGGCGGTCCGGCCGGACTGATGGCCGCTGAAATTCTCATTGAGGCCGGTGTCCGCGTCGACCTGTACGACGCGATGCCCTCGGTCGGACGCAAATTCCTGCTGGCCGGCAAAGGCGGATTGAACCTGACACACGCCGAACCGGCCGACGCATTCCATTCCCGCTATGCCGGGCGCCGCCCTGCCCTGCAGCCGGTCATCGACGCCTTCGACGCCAGCGCCCTGCGCGACTGGTGCAGCAAGCTCGGGATCGACACTTTTGTCGGCTCGTCGGGACGGGTTTTTCCGGTCGACATGAAGGCTGCGCCATTGCTGCGCGCCTGGCTGCATCGCTTGCGCAGTGCCGGCGTGCGCTTTCACATGCGCCATGCATGGCGCGGCTGGGATGCCGACGGCGCGCTGATGTTCGATCATCCTGATGGCGCAGTGACCTGCCAGCCCGATGCGGTGGTGCTGGCGCTGGGCGGCGGCAGCTGGGCGCGCCTCGGCTCGACCGGTGCCTGGGTGCCCTGGCTGGGCGCACGCGGAATAGACGTCGCGCCGCTGCAGCCGGCCAACTGTGGTTTCGATGTCGGCTGGACGCCGCATTTCGCTGAAAAATTTGCCGGTCATCCGCTCAAATCGATCGACATCCACTGGACCGACGCCGCCGGTGTCGCGCACGTGCGCGCCGGCGAGTGCATGATCAGTGCCGGTGGCGTCGAAGGGAGTCTGGTCTATGCGATCTCGGCGACCTTGCGCGACCAGATCAATGCCAGCGGCTCGGTCACGATCCGGCTCGACCTCACGCCGGGCAAAGATGCTGCGCGGGTGCTGGCGGAAGTCGACCATCCGCGCGGATCACGCTCGCTGGCCAGTCATCTGCAAAGCCGGGTTGGCCTGGCCGGCGTCAAGATGGGTTTGCTACGCGAACTGCTGGACAAGGACGCCTTCAATGATCCGGCCCGTCTGGCGGCAGCCATCAAGTCCTTGCCCCTGACCCTGACGGCGGTCCGTCCTATCGATGAAGCCATCAGCAGCGCCGGCGGCGTGCGTTTCGAAGCGCTGGATGCCGGCTTGATGACGCAGGCGATGCCGGGCGTATTTTGTGCCGGCGAAATGCTCGACTGGGAAGCGCCGACCGGCGGCTACCTGCTCACCGCCTGCCTCGGCACCGGACGCCATGCGGCGCGCGGTGTGTTGCAGTGGCTGGATCAGAAACCGTAAAGCTCTTTCATGCGGGTCGCTGACGGATCAGGCGGAATCACTCGCTCACCGAAAATGCCGGTTTCGAACGGTGGTGGCATCGCTCCCGGCTCATCGAGTCCGAGCGAGCGCACACCGCCGCCTTGCGCATATTCGTTGTAAGCCCAATCGCCATAGTCACGATTGAGGCCGGCCGGCACCGATGCCTGTGCCATCGGTTTGCCACGCAACGCGGTCTGCATGAAGTTCATCCAGACCGGCAGTGCCAGCGTCGAGCCGAACTCGCGATTACCCAGCGATTTCGGATCGTCGTAGCCCATCCACGACACCGCCACCACATCGCCGCCGTAACCGGCAAACCAGCCATCAA
>AEPR01000780.1 GCA_000195205.2 Oxalobacteraceae bacterium IMCC9480
CAGATGGTTGGTCGGCTCATCGAGCAGCAATACATCGGGCGCACTCACCAGCGCACATGCCAGCGCCACGCGCTTTTGCATACCACCCGAGAGCGTACCCATCAGCGAGGTGGCATCGAGGTTCAGGCGGTCCAGCGTAGTCTCGACCTTGTTATTCAGATTCCAGGCATCGGCAGCATCGAGCTTGAGCTGAATTTCATGCATGCGCTCCATCAATGCCTCGTCGTCATCGCCACCGAACTGACCAGTCAGCGCGTCATACTCCTTGAGCAGCCCCTGCATCTCGCCCATGCCGGACGCGACGGCATCAAACACAGAAATATTCCGGTCGAACTGCGGCTCTTGGTCAACGTAGGTCACTTTCACCCCTTGCTGCATCACCAGCAGACCGTCATCGAGTTTCGATTGCCCTGCCAGCACTTTCAGCAGTGACGATTTTCCCGTGCCGTTGCGGCCGATCAAGCCGACCCGCTCGGTGGTTTCAAGGGAAAATTCTGCACGATCGAGCAAGGGAACGTGGCCGAATGCGAGTTGTGCATTGGAAAGAGAGATGACTGCCATAAGTGCCTGGGATGCCTGAAGTGAAGGGGCACCTGCGCGTCGCGCAGTGCCGATGAATCGATGGGAAGCCCGCATTGTACCGACTCCAGGCAATGTCTCGCCATGTCACGTCAGGTTTTTGCTGCATTGCGCCAGATGCCGACACGAAACAAGATGGAAGAAGCGAACAGGAGTGTGCGAAAATGCGGTTCCACTGCCCCCGTAGCTCAGTGGATAGAGCGATCCCCTCCTATTGATTTGGGCATCGGGCTCCGAAAGGTCCCGCATGAATGGAGTCAAATTCGGTGAACCCTCACAGGTCATGCTGTTGGCAACGCCGAGCCAAGCCCGATTCCGGTCGGGAAGGTGTAGAGACTAGACGGCTCCCTCCTTTAGCGTGGCAACATGGCGCCATGGAGAAGGCATAG
>AEPR01000779.1 GCA_000195205.2 Oxalobacteraceae bacterium IMCC9480
TTCGACAAGCTCAGGCCGAACGGCTTTTTTCAGACGCTGAGGTAGGCACGGGTTGACGTCCTACCAGCGTTTATCCGACTGGCACTGTCGCACTCTCTGATCGACTGTCAGGCCCACCTCAATTTCCCGATCAGTAGCGCTCGAGCCAGTGCGCGTACGGTGCGGGCAAGGTCCACGATGCACGCTCAACGCCTAGCTCCTTGGCGGCGAAATATGCCCAGTGCGGATTGGCCAGATGGGCCTTACCCACCATGACCAGATCAAGTTGCTCTGACTTGACGGCTTGCTCGGCCAGTGCCGGCACACCAAAACCCCAGGCTGACGAGACCGGCACGCCGGCTTCGCGACGCACGCGCTCGCTGACAGGACCCATGAAAGCCGGTCCCCACGGGATCGATGCAGTGGGCGTCGAGAAGCCAATACTGACGCTGATCATGTCCATGCCGGCAGCCTTGAACTGGCCGACTAGAGCTATCGATTCAAGCAGGGTTTGCTCGTCGCGACCGTCGTATTCGATCACGCCGAAACGCACCGTCAGCGGCAGGTCTTCCGGCCACACTTCACGTACGGCTTTCAAGGTCTCGAGAAGGAAGCGGCTGCGGTTCTCGACGCTGCCGCCGTAGATGTCGGTGCGCTGGTTCGAATGCGCCGAGAAAAAACTTTGCGCCAGATAGCCGTGCGCAAAATGCAGCTCCAGCCATTCGAAGCCGACCTCACGGGCCCGCACGGCGGCGTCGACAAATTCCTGACGCACGCGGGCGATGTCGTCCAGCGTCATCTCGCGTGGCTGGCGCGGCAGGTTCGCACCGAAGGCAATCGCCGATGGCGCGATGGTTTGCCAGCTGCGCGCATCGTCTTCGGCAATGTGGTCGTCGCCTTCCCACGGCCGGTTCGAACTGGCCTTGCGACCTGCATGGCCGATCTGGATGCCAGGCACCGCACCGGCCGCCTTGATCGCCTGCACGATAGGCACGAAGGCCTGTGCCAGGTCATCGTTCCAGATGCCGGTACAGCCTGGCGTGATGCGACCTTCAGGAGCAACACCGGTCGCCTCGACGATCACGAGGGCGGCACCGCCACGCGCCATGCTGGTGTAGTGCGCCAGATGCCAGTCATTGACGAGGCCATCGACAGCCATGTACTGGCACATCGGTGGCACGGCGATACGGTTGCGCAGTGACGCATTTTTAAGCTTGAACGGTTGGAATAAAGCGGACATGGAATCCTTTGGTTAAATGAATAAACTGAAGTTCGGTAGTTCGTAAATAGTCGAACAATAGAAGGAGTGTACAGCACGGTGTATCCTCTTGCCCATGCGACCACTTAAACATCCTCCTGCAACCGATCTTGCCCTCGAACGGGTGCTGTATGCCTTGAGCGATTCGATCCGGCTGGACATCGTCCGGCACCTGGCGCGGGTTGAGGTGGCCACCTGCGGCGAACTCGATGGCGGACGGCCGAAATCGACCGTCTCGCATCACTTCAAGGTCTTGCGCGAAGCCGGTCTGGTCGCCACTGAAAACAATGGCACCAACCATATGAACCGCTTGCGCCGCGCCGACATCGAAAGCCGGTTTCCCGACTTGCTGGCGGCGATCCTGAAACAGGACGTCTGACTTTGACCGGCAATTTAGTCCGCGAGTTAGGTTTTCGCGTTCCTGGCTGGCGGTGATTTCCGTGCCGTGGCCGGCTTGTCTTTCCCGGGATGATCGAGGACCAGCAAGGTCCCGGCGTACATCATGAAGCGATTGAGGTAATCCGGCGAGACGTCGCGCATCAGTGCCAGCGAACGCAGCACCAGCATGTGCGAATTGATCGGCCCGGCATTCTTCGGCCCCTGTTCGAGCGCACGCGCCACCTGCCGGCCGGCGCTCAATGAGGACCAGGTATTTCTCGCGCTGCGCAGGATTTTGAGTTCGGCGCGACCGCCCGCCTCTGCGGTTTCCGATCCGTGCTGCTCGAGCTGGGACACCAGTCCGTGCAATTGACCGTGCCCGTCGCCGGACTTCAGCTGCTGCTCGTAGCGCATCAATCCCTTGAAATCGTGTTCGTCGAAAAGACGCTGCAAGGCATCAGCCTGCTGCGGGTGGGCCGATAGGGCCTCGGCCATCAAGCACGCAGCTTCAGATCGGGCCTGTTCAAACCGTGCGGTAAATATCGCCAGGGCCTGCGACAGCTTGTCGTCAAGCAGACGCCTGATGTGGCCCTGATGCGTCTTCGCCCGCTTTGCCAGTGCCTCGAGATAGTGCTGGCCGACAGCATCGAATCGTGCGGCACCGGCAGCACGCAATGCGGCGATGCGCGTGTCGATGTCAGCAGATGGATCCGTTGCCGCGCCGTGGCCGGAGTCATCCATCAGGCGCCTTACCGGTAGCGGGAGTTTTTGGTACGGGTGCCATTTCTACCCGCCGGTTTTGCGCACGCGCGGCATCGTCGGTATTGGGGCTGACCGGTTGCTCGGCACCAAAGGCGGCGGCGAAGACCATCGCCGATGGCATGCCTTCATCGATCAGCGCGCGGGTGACGGTCAAGGCACGCTGGGCCGACAGCTCCCAGTTGTCAGCAAAGCGGCCGCCGCGAATCGAGATGTCGTCGGTAAATCCGCTCACCATCAGCAATTCGTCGCGTGTCGTCAGGTAGGCCTGCAGCGGCTTGACCAGAGTGGTCAGGAGTTGCCGGCCCTCGGGCTGCAACTGATCCGAATTGAGGCCGAACAAGACCTGGCCACTGATGCCGATGCGTCCGTTGTTGAGGGTTATGCGCCCGGTGGCCAGCGGAATTGCGAGGGCTTTTTCGAGCGTCATACGGCGCTGTTCTTCGGCCTGGCGCTTGGCAATCTCGTCCTGCAAACTCGAAGACAATTCCATTTGCACGCCAATCACGCCCACCAGTATCAGCACAAACGCGCCCAGCAAACCCGACATCAAATCGCCAAATACTGCCCAGACCGGCGCGGTGTGCTCGACGCCACCGTCGCTGTCATCCATTGCCTGCCTCTTCGGCAGCCATCGATTGCCGGCCCGGAAGCTGGCGCAATTGCTCTGCCATTTCTTTTTGCGACGTCATGCTCAGGTCGATGATTTCACGCGCCTGGGCGACGTAGTAGGCAAGCTGCTCGTCACTGCGCAGCATGGATTTGTCCATTGCGCCCTCGATACGCTGGAGGTTGGCGATGAGTTTTTCATTGCCTTCGTTGAAGGATTGCACCGCGAAGCCGAACGCTTCGCTCAGGCTGGACACATCGACGGCGCTGCTGACCACGTGTGCGGCAATGTCGGCGAGCTTGGCTGTTTCTGTTGCGACGTTTTCTGAAAACGACTTGCCGGCAGCTTCCAGCGCCGTGGCCGATGACACCACCAGCGTATCGATCACGGCGCGCTGTTCGACCGACGCGTGATTGATTGCCCCTAGCAATGCGTTGAGCGTTTCCATGATGCGACTGCGTTCTTCGAGCAATTCGTTATCGCGCGCCACGCTGCTGGAGATTTCCTTGCGCAACTGGCCGATCACTTCAGCCGCTGCGCGTGGCGCTTCAGAGGCGGTGTGAATGAGGCGCGTGATCGGTTCTTCAAGTGCCGTACCGAGTGTTGTCAAATGGCGGGTCAGGGCGAGCTCCAAGCCGGCCAGTCGCTCGACGGCAGCGTCGGCACGGGCAGCCTCATCGTCCCGCAGTGCTCCGAGCTCCACCCGCAGCACACTGGCCAGCTCGTCCATAGCGAGACGCTGCTGTTCGATCCACTTTGCTTCCGCCGTGATACGGGAGCGCATCAGCTCCTCGGCACCGGCAATGAGCTGTGTTGTTTGCGCTAGCGAATTGGTAGCATCCATTTGCGCCTGCCCGGTGATCTCCTGCACGGTACGCGTCAGGGTGTCGCAGAGCTGACGATGCTGCGTCAGTGTCTGCGTACCGATGTGCTGCCACTCGCTCGTGAGTGTCGTCGCGATCGCTTGCAGTGATTGCGTCCATGCCTGCTGCTTTTCGTTGTCGCTGCTTGCATGACCTGCCTGCAAGCGTGCGTAGGTCTCGCTGACGGTGGCGACAAAATCGATGGAACGCTGCTCGAATGTGGTGTTGAATGCCTGCAGCGCATGGTCAACTCCGGCGACCACACGACTGCTGGCCTGTTCGTGATTGGCCAGTGCGCTTGTCCAGGTATCGGCTACCGTGGTGATAGCCGCGTCGAACCGGACAGACACGCCGTCAAGTTGCCGTTGCACGGTGCCTGCCATGCGCTCGTGCATCAAAGTTGATTCCTGAGCGATGGTGCCCATCGCGGCTTCGACTACCGGCTTGATGCTGTCGCCGGCTATCTGCGCGCTCAGGCTCAGGCTTTCGCGCAAGGATTTATCGACGGATTGAGCCAGGTCGGTGTAGACGCCTTTGATGTGGCCATGGAAGCCTTCCTGATTAGCGAGCAAACGCTGGCTTAATTGATGGCCGAGCTGCTGGTTCGACGTTTCGATACGGCCCATCATTGCCTGCAACTGGTCAACGACGGCTGGCAATATCTGCGACTGCACCTGCAAGGCCTTGAGCGTTTCCTCGCGCTGATGGGCGAGTGAAAACCGGCGCAGGTTTGTCGCAATCCTGGTGTCGAGAAGCTGTGCAGCAAGCACGCGTTCACGGCGACACAGTGCGGACATCAATCCCAGCATCGCGGACGCGGCAACGCCGGCGACCGACGTTCCGAATGCCAAGCCCAATCCTCTGACCGGCATCGAAAGTGCCGATCGCATCGCCTGAAGATCGGTCGTTTTTTCGAGTGCAAAAACGGCACCGTTGAGTGTCACGACCATTCCCATGAAAGTACCCAGCATCCCCAGCATCACGAGCAGGCCAACCAGATACGGCGTGAGTGCGGGACCGGGCAAACCGACACGCTCGCCTTCGATACGCAATCGCACCGCGTTTTGCAACGAGCCATGGACATGA
>AEPR01000778.1 GCA_000195205.2 Oxalobacteraceae bacterium IMCC9480
CACAGGTTCAAATCCTGTCCCCGCAACCAAGTCTCTTTCAGTAGCACCAAATCACAACGCACAATAATGACTTCCCGCTCTTCCGCCATCTCCATGGCTCGAGCGACGGAACGCAAGATCAACGGGTTCTCTGACCTGCAATCATTCGCATGATTGCCGTTGAATATAAAACGACTACACGCTGACACGATAAAAAGCCGGACAACAATTATCAATGAATACCGCTGAGGCGAAAAAAGTCCTCGAAACAGCCCTTCTGTGCGCGCATGAGCCATTGTCCATTTCTGCGCTGAAGAAGCTGTACGTCGACCCGGATGGTCGTGGCGAGGAAGTCGGCGCCGATACGATCCGTTCGTTGCTCGAGCAATTACGCGGCGATTGGGCGGGCAAGGGGATTGAAGTGGTGAGCCTGGCGACTGGCTGGCGCTTCCAGAGTCGCCCTGAAATGAAAACTTATCTTGAACGCCTCAATCCCGAGCGGCCGCCGAAATATTCGCGTGCGACTCTCGAGACACTGGCGATCATTGCGTACCGCCAGCCCGTAACGCGCGGCGACATCGAAGAAATCCGCGGCGTGGCGGTCAATTCACTGACGATCAAGATGCTCGAAGAGCGCAACTGGGTCGAGGCCATCGGCCATCGCGATGTGCCGGGACGGCCTGCCTTGCTGGCGACTACCCGGCAATTTCTTGATGACCTCGGGCTGGCGTCGCTGGACCAGATGCCACCGCTGCAACAGGCCCTCAAGGGCGCCGAGCAGGAAGGTTTGCTGGAGCAGATCCAAAGCCTGGATGCCGGCCTGAAGTCCTGGGTAGAGCGCGATGGGGCGCCCCGGCTTTCCGTAGTACCGCATTCCGAATCAACCGAATCAACCGTAGCACCGGCAGCGTCACTGGGTCAGGTCGTAGTTCCTGACGATACGCATGTCCCTGACCCGATGGCCGACACCTTGTCGGTCGAGCACAATAAAGAATCCAATAATGAATCCGCCTAAGCCGAACGACGACAGCACGATCGATGCCATTCCTGCCGCATCTGCCGAACCCAAAGTGCCGCGCAAGCGCACTCCGCGCGCGAAGCCGCCGGTTCAGGCGGTAGCTGAGGCGTCCGCTGCGCCGGCGATCGCTACGGTAGCGAGCGGCGAGCCGGCAGCGCCATCGATGTCGCTCTCGTCGACCCCGGATGCCGCCGCTGCGCCACGGCGCAATGTACGCGGTCCGCGCAACCTGCGACGTACTCGCGATCCAGTTGAACGCAATGCTGTCGCGCAGGATGGCACCGCAGTCGTCGCGCAAGAAGGCGCTCCTGATCCGGCCCAGCCGGCGCAGGTCCGGCCGCCGCGTCAGCATGCCCCGCGTGAAGCGCGTCCCCGTTCCAATGAAGATCGTCCGAAAGGACAGGGCGGTGCCCAGAAGTCCCGTCAAAAGCAGCCTGCCGGCAACGCCGCGCGCAATGCGCCGCGCGGCACCGATGCGGATTCGGTGTTCTCTTTTGTGACCTCGGCAGCGTTCGATGATTCCACCGGTGACGAGCCGGGGAATGGACGCTCGCCAGCAGCCAAAGTCGTACGTCGCGACCTGACGGCCGACGACGACGCACCCAAGCTGCACAAAGTTCTGGCGGAAGCCGGACTGGGTTCGCGTCGCGACATGGAAGAGCTGATCATCTCGGGTCGCGTCTCGGTCAACGGCGAGCCAGCCCATATTGGTCAACGCATTTTGGCGCAGGACCAGGTCCGCATCAACGGCAAGCTGATCCAGCGCCGTGTCAGCAAGAAGCCGCCACGCGTGCTGGTGTATCACAAGCCAGCCGGTGAAATCGTCAGTCACGATGACCCTGATGGCCGTCCATCGGTCTTCGAGCGCTTGCCCAACATGAAGGCCGGAAAATGGCTGGCGGTCGGTCGTCTCGACTTCAATACCGAAGGCTTGTTGTTGTTCACGACATCCGGCGACCTGGCCAACCGGCTGATGCACCCGCGCTATAACATCGACCGCGAATACGCCGTGCGTACACTGGGCGAGCTCGAAGAAGGCATGCGCCAGAAGTTGCTGGCCGGTGTAGAGCTTGACGATGGTGTCGCCCAATTTTCGCGCGTTGCCGATGGCGGTGGCGAAGGCGTCAACAAGTGGTATCGCGTCACGATTGGCGAAGGCCGTAACCGCGAAGTGCGCCGGATGTTCGAGGCGATCGGGCTGACGGTATCGCGCCTGATTCGTACCCGCTACGGTGCGATGGTGCTGCCGCCTAACCTCAAGCGGGGTCGCTGGGAAGAAATGGACGAGCATTCGGTGCGCGATCTGCTCAAAATCAGCGGCCTCGAAAAAACCGTCGGCAAGAGCGAGCCATCGCGCGGTCGCAGTGATGAACATGACAGCGAAGGCGGCGTCAATGGCAATCGCATCGAGCGTGCGCCCGCGACGGCGCGCCACGGAGCGCCTAACGGCAACCGTGCCAATGCGCCGGAGCCTGGTCAATGGCAAGGCAAGGGTCGCAGCGGTCCGGCGCGTGGTCCCGGTGGTTTCGCCGGCCAGGGTCAGCCGCGCGGACCAGGTGCCTATCCGGCGCAAGGACAGGGCGGACAAGGCCAGGGTCGTGGTGCACCTGCCAAGGCGCGCAGTCGTCAGCCTGATCCGATGCAAACCGCGCTCGGCTTTCCCGGGATGGGGCAGCCGCGTCGCTCGAACGGGCCGCGCGGTCCGGGGCAAGGCGGCCAGGGCGGGCAGGGTCGCGGTGGTCAGGGTGGATTTGGTGGCAATCAAGGCGGTAACCAGGGTGGTGGCCAAGGCGGTTTTGGCGGCAATCAGGGCGGTCCCGGCGGTCAGCGCCGTCGTTCGCGCGGCTGATGCGAGGCTGAAAAAAGCCTGTTTCAGGCAGGTGGTCCGGTGTGTCGCTCCGCCCGATTTCATACCTGAAATCAGGCGACTTCAGCATTGCAGCGCACAAAGTAATGGACTATACTGCGGCAGTTATTAAAATCGTTGAAAAGCCTGCGCACGTACTCATGCGCATTCAAAGCTACCGGCGAAGCAGGATTGTAAGATGGGCATCTGCCCATTTTTTTTTTGTTGAACAGATTGTGTCGATCGTACTTGCATGGCAGCGGACTGGTTCTGTTGCTCAATTTGGAGAATCGCCTTGCAGTTGCTGGAACTAATAGAAAAAACAGTGGTTGGCATGGAGTATGAGCTGGTCGATTTCGAGCAGGCCGCACGCGGTCTGCTGCGCGTATACATCGACTTTCCTCCCGAGCAGGCCGAGCGAGGCATGATTACTGTCGAAGACTGCGAGAAAGTCACGCACCAGTTGCTGCATGTGCTGACCGTCGAAAATGCGGTCTATGAACGGCTTGAAGTGTCTTCCCCCGGTCTCGACAGGCCACTGAAAAAATTGGCTGACTACCTGCGTTTTGCCGGCATGGAAGCGATTGTCAAGCTGCGCATGCCGATGCCGGGTGCGGCCAACCGGAAGTCATTTCAGGGCATTTTGCATGCTCCCGAGGGCGACCAGATCAAGCTCGAATTTGAAGGAAAAGAAGGGTCGGCGATGCTGGAGTTTACGCTCGCCGATGTGGACAAGGCACATTTGGTGCCGAAGGTGGATTTTAGGAGTCGCAAAGCATGAGTCGCGAAGTTTTATTGTTGGTTGATGCGCTGGCGCGCGAAAAAAATGTCGACAAAGATATCGTCTTTGGCGCTCTGGAGCATGCATTGTCCCAGGCGACCAAAAAGCGTTATGAAGGCGATGTCGACATCCGGGTAACGATTGATCGTGATACCGGACTGTTTGAATCGTTCCGCCGCTGGCATGTCGTGCCCGATGAAGCCGGGCTGCAATTGCCCGACCAGGAAATCCTGCACTTCGAAGCGCTCGAGCAGATCAGCGACATTGAAGTCGATGACCACATCGAAGAGCCGATCGAGTCCGTTGATTTCGGTCGTCGCTTTGCCCAGGACACCAAGCAGGTCGTGTTGCAACGTATCCGTGACGCCGAGCGCGAACAGATTCTGCAGGACTTCCTCGAGCGCGGTGATTCGATGGTGACCGGCACGATCAAACGCATGGAACGCGGGGACGCGATTGTCGAGTCCGGCAAGATCGAAGCCCGCCTGCCGCGCGACCAGATGATCCCGAAAGAGAACTTGCGTATCGGTGATCGCGTTCGCGCTTTCATCCTGCGGGTTGACCGCAATGCACGCGGCCCGCAAGTGATCCTGTCACGCACGTCGCCGGAATTCATCATGAAGCTGTTCGAGCTCGAAGTGCCTGAGATCGAACAAGGCCTGCTGATCATTAAGTCGGCAGCCCGCGACGCCGGCGTTCGCGCCAAGATCGCCGTGTTCACCAGCGACAAGCGCATCGATCCGATCGGTACCTGTGTCGGCATGCGCGGTTCGCGTGTGCAGGCTGTGACCGGCGAACTCGGTGGCGAACGCGTTGACATCGTGCTGTGGTCCGAAGACCCGGCGCAATTCGTCATCGGCGCATTGGCACCGGCGAACGTCTCGTCGATCGTGGTCGATGAAGAAAAACATGCGATGGACGTCGTGGTCGACGAAGAAAACCTGGCCATTGCGATCGGTCGCGGCGGACAGAACGTCCGCCTGGCAGCAGAACTGACCAACTGGCAAATCAACATCATGACGGCCGAAGAGTCCGCCAGCAAATCGGCCAATGAAACCGCCGCGATCCGCGCGCTGTTCATGGCCAAGCTCGATGTGGACCAGGAAGTCGCCGATATTCTTGTCGATGAAGGTTTTGCCAGCCTCGAAGAAATCGCTTACGTGCCGATCAGTGAAATGCTGGAGATCGAATCGTTCGATGAAGACACTGTCAATGAGCTGCGCACCCGCGCCCGCGATGCCCTGGTTACGGAAGCGATTGCTTCCGAAGAAGGTCTCGAAGGCATGGATGATGCGTTGGCCACGATGGAAGGCATGGACCGGGTTACTGCCGGCAAGCTCGGACTGGCCGGCGTGAAAACGCTGGCGGCATTTTCCGGTTTGGCCTACGACGAGTTTGGCGCGATCCTGGCTCTGCCAGCAGACCGCGCACGGCAATTGATAGACGATGAATTTAAAGATGTGACCGATGAAGAGATGAAGCTCATCGATGCCAAGTACGATGATCGTGTCAAGGCGCTTCAAGCCAAGGCATGGAACCTCGCGGAAGCCAAATGATCCGAGAAGTTCGATTATCATCTACCGCGCCACATAGAAAAGAGGACTGAATGGCGAGTAACAACGTAGCCCAATTTGCGACCGAGCTGAAGATGCCTGCTGACTTGCTGCTGACTCAGCTGCGCGCTGCTGGTGTAGAAAAAAACACGACCGATGACGTGCTGTCGAATGAAGACAAGAACAAGCTTCTTGATCATCTGCGACGTGCGCATGGTTCCGCTGCGGCCAGCGAAGCAAAAAAAATCACACTGACTCGCAAGGAAACGACCGAGATCAAGCAGGCGGATGCCACAGGGAAGTCACGCACCATTCAGGTTGAAGTTCGCAAGAAACGTACTTTCGTGCAGCGTGACGAAACACCGGTCGCAGCGCCTGTCGTGGTGGCCCCTGTAGTGCCCGTCATCGACGAAGCGGAAGTTGCCCGTCGTGCCGACGAAGCTCGCCGTCAGGTCGAGTTGATCGAGCGTCAGGAGGCCGAGTTGCGCGAAAAGCAGGAACGTCTTGCGAAGCTCGAAGCCGATAATCTGGCGCATGCCAAGGCCGTGCAGAAAGCGGAACTGGATGCCCAGAAAGCCGCCGCTGCGGAGGCTCCCGTTGTAATCGCCAAGCCGGATGGATCAGTGATCGAAGAGAAGAAACGGTTAGAAGCCGAAGAAGCGAAGAAGAAGTCCGCCCAATTGGCAAAGGATGCCGCCAAGGAAGCTGCTGAAAAAGCGGCTGCCTCAGACAAAGCCCGTCAGGCTGTCGCCGATGAAGTCGCCCAGATCAAGGCGATGATGAGCGCGCCGCGTCGCGTGATCAAGGCACCGGAGCCAGTGGCACCGCCCGTCGTGGCCAAGGCTGCCGAAGGTACGCTGCACAAGCCTGCCGACAAGAAACCAGGCGAAAAGAAAGACGACAAAAAGCCAGTCGTTGCGGTCGACAAAAAAGCCATCAAGTCAGCCAATGTCTCGTCGACCTGGCAGGACGATGCCAAGAAGCGCGGCGCTGGTATCAAGACCCGCGGTAATGCCGGCGGTGGTCGCGATGCATGGCGCGGTGCCAAGGGTCGCCGTCCGTCGCATGGCGGCGCGGACGATCGCGAAACGAATTTCCAGGCCCCGACCGAAGCGGTCATCAAGGATGTGCTGGTGCCGGAGACGATTACCGTCGCCGAGCTGGCGCACAAGATGGCGGTCAAGGCTTCCGAGGTCATCAAGCATCTGATGAAGCTGGGCCAGATGGTCACGATCAACCAGGTACTCGACCAGGAAACTGCGATGATCCTGGTCGAAGAGATGGGCCACACCGCCCATCCTGCGAAGGCCGATGATCCGGAAGCATTGCTCGAAGATGGCGTCGAACACGCCGATGCCGAACTGTTGCCTCGTGCTCCTGTGGTCACTGTCATGGGTCACGTTGACCATGGTAAAACCTCGCTGCTCGATTACATCCGTCGTGCCAAGGTTGCCTCCGGTGAAGCCGGCGGTATCACCCAGCACATCGGTGCGTATCACGTCGAGACACCACGCGGCATGATCACCTTCCTCGAT
>AEPR01000777.1 GCA_000195205.2 Oxalobacteraceae bacterium IMCC9480
ACATGACCTATATGGATCTGTCCGGCAAGCAACTCTGGTGACATGATTGAATTAACGCTTTTTTACAATTGAGATGGTGAGCAGGGACAATAAATGTACTATGGGCGGTGCAGCTGGAATTGATCCATAACATCCGGCGCATCCCATTCGCCTCTTGTCTAACGCGTCCCTGGAGAATCTCATGCCCACCACTACCTCCGCCTTTGAATTTGCGCATTCTGTCGATGGCACCAGCACGCAGTATCTGGTCAGCCCGGTGCTTGCGGATGATGGCCAGCTCACCAAGCTATCGATCTGGAATAACCCGCCCGCGGCCGCAGTGGTCGCCGACATCGAAGTCAATCCTGAACTGTTCCATCAGTTCGCCCTGCCGAATGTCGAGACATTTTGTCGCATCGCCATTGCCCAGGCCGCCATCGAAGGCGTGTTCGACCTCGAACGCAGCACGGCGTCCGGTGAAGGATTAATGCTCGACTTTGCGATCGAACCGTGGGAAGGCGAACTCGAGCCGGTATGACCGGTCGGGCAGGCAGCGCCCGTCAGCGATTGCAGTACGCGCAATGCTTCGGATCTGCCACCGTGATGTCGGTTCTTTTTTGCACTGACTTGTGCTGGCAGTGCACGCACGTCCATACCTCGCTGCGATAGCTGGAAGTCGGCAGGCAACAGACCGAACATGGCAGCCCCGGCTGTCGTTCTGTCACCCAATAGCCGGGGGCGTCGCAGGCAGGGCAGAGCGACGCAAGGCGATGCTGCAGATCGACCGCCGCTTGCCGGATAAGCGCCATGCGATCCGGATTGGCGAAGGCGCGCAGGTCGGTTTCGACGAATACCTGCTGGTTGTCGGACTGCGCCATGCAGGCGTCGAAACCCGACCTGAGTCCGGCCCAATCGGCAATGCCTTTGCGCACGCGCGGATCATCCTGGCTCTGGGGACGCATTACCAGCTGGTGCTGCGGAAAGTCCTGGGCAGTGGCGAAGGATTCAACGCTCTGCCAATCCCGTGCATCGACATGGGCGCTGTGCCCGGTGCCTTCTGCCATGCCGACCACTTCAATTCCCAGGCTGTCATCGATCAACACCAGCAGCTCAATATTCCAGGGGAACATGCCGGTGTAAGGATCCGGAACGAAGCTGCCTTCACTGGCCATTCCCAGCGGGAGTCCTGACAAGCTCATCCCCATGCGCGCCTTGCGACGCGCGGCCTCGCGCTGCGTGCCCGGGCGGGGGATGTCGCGCGTGAAAGTGCCGAGCTGGTCGGTATCGAATCCGCTGACATGTTCTATCGTGCAGCCCAGCGCCGGTTCCAGCACCGGTGCGATGACCTGCTCCTTGCCATGTTGCGTCAGCAAGGCGATTTTTTGACCTGCATAAATCGACATCAGATGGTCTCCCACGGCAGTGTCTGCCAGCTGCCTGCGTCATAACGCAGCAGGCGCGCCTGATCGAAGCGCCACAGGTGCAGCCAGCCGTTGTCCAGCAATTGCCGCACCACCGCGTGCTTGCCGATGATGGTATCGATGGCGTGCTGCGGCGCATCGATGACCACGGTGAGGCGCACCGGTTCGTGCATCCAGCGCTCACCGTCATGCAGTGACTGGCGCGACAGGCCGATGCGCAGGTCGCCGCCATTGCCTTCGAACACGCCGATGTTCCCGCCGACCACGTTGTGCAGTAACTTGTTGCCGCTACCCAGATGGGTCGGATCGCAGGTCGAGGCGTGGTATTGCCAGTTAATCCAGTGCGTCACCAGCATGGGCGCGGTCATCAGCAATTCCAGCACGCTGCCATCGGCATCCTCACTGGCATCGTAATCATGCAGAAAGCTGCGGCCGTCCAGCGCCATACCGCGCGTGCGCTGCCGCGGAGCGATCAGGAAAGCCGCGTTGCCGACCAGGCCCCATTCGGGGCGGGTTTGCGCGCCGTCGTTGGCACGCCGGCGCAATTGATCCAGCAGCGCATCGGAGGCGAGCTCCGGGAGGTATCCCAGCGCCGGTGCGCGCTCGCGCCGGACCTGATCGCCTGCTTGCACGAGGACTGCTTGCAGCACTTCCCACCCGGCGCGCGCGGCCGCGGGCAGGAGATCAAGGTCAAAGCCGTCGATGTCGTCGGTGGTGGTGTTGTGCAGCGCTGCGACGAAGCAGGTGGCGGCGGGGATCGTGATGCCCTGATCGCGCAGTCCGGCGCGCACGGCCGGTTCGTTGAGCAAGTGCGCCAGGCTGCGTGCATTGACCTCGCCGGTTTGCCCGCCGCAGGCACCGCAATCCAGCGCCGCCGCATGGGCGTTATTGGCCGATTGGCTGCCGTGCCCGACCAGCAGCACCAGCGGTGCAAGCTGCTTGTCCAGACCCATGGCGTGCAGCACGCGTGCCGCCAGCGCGACCCGGGCAGCCAGACTTTGACCAACGATTTGCGGCCGGCAGAGCGCGCGATAGCGGGTCGATAAGCCGGCCAGATCATCGCGCGTCCTGGCTTTGCCGGTCGGTCGCAGCCATTGCCCGAGCTTGCCGAGATAGCCCAATCCGGCCGCTTCCACAAAAGAAAACGCCGCACCCGGCCAGCGGCTGGCGGCATGCCATTGATCCGCCAGCGCGAAATGTGCTGCGCGTGACGTGCCGGCAGAGGCCTGCAAGCCGGCATCGGACGCCTTGCCGTTAGCCACCGTCGGCACCATGCAATCGGTCACTTCCATGGCCGGCGCGAGCAGGCCCGGCAGTTGCGGTCGCCGGGCTGGCGTAGCCATCGGCGTGTAGGCCACCGGCAAGCCGAAGAAGCCGGCAAAGCCCAGCGTCTGGATGGTTGGCGACGCGGCTTCAAGCGCACGGCGCAATGGCTCGCTGCGGACATCGATGCAAAAGGCTGCCTGCACCGTGATGTCGGCTGTCGCACAGACCGGCGCGGTGGGCTGCAAAAGCTGTCGCGCCAGCGGGCGCTGAAAGCCGATCTCCAGCGCGACTTGCCAGACTTCATCGATCAGCAATGCCGCTTCGGCCTCCTGCAGCAAGCGCGGCGCCTGTTGCCATTCTTCTTGCAAGGCAGCAAAGGCAGCGCCGGTGGCGGCGGTATCCTTGTCTTGCAGCAGGATCGCACTCCAGCCCAGCCGGATCGCCAGCAGTTCGCGCAGGTGGGCATCTTCGCCGCCGGCGAGCCGGGCTTCCCAGCCCAGATAGGCGCACCACGAAGCCCAGCCGTTCAGTGTCAGCATCAGTGCTTCGATGTAATCGGCCCACACTGCCTGCGGCAGGCCCAGGCGCTGCAAGACCCAGCGTTCGGCGTCTTGCCGCGTCGACGGCAGTGCGGCAAGCGCACGGCCCAGGTCGGGCAAGCCCATCAGGGTGCCGATGCCGTGGTCGTATTGCAGCGTGTTGCGCCAGAACGCATATAAACCTTGCGAGCGCTCGGGCTGCCAGTCGGCCTGGTGCTGGTCAAAATAGGCGGCGCAGGTCTGGCTGACCTGATGCGTGACGGCTTGTCGCCAGGACAGCCGCGTATGGCGCTGGGGATCGTTATCGAGTACGTCGATTAGCAGCGGCAATTGCTGCACCCGCGGGGCGCTACCCAGCGCGTCCACACAGTGCGCCGCAGTCAGTCCGGCCAGCGTCGCGGCAGGAACCTGCGCCAGGGCGAGGTCGAGGTCAGCCTGGCTGATCCGGCCTTCGGTCCAGGCGCGCTGCTGCGCTTGGCGTGGCGGGAAGACCTGAATGTTGCCGAGCACCGCCATCCGCGCCGCGACGCGACGCACTGGCATGCCTATGCGCGACCAGTGCGGGTTCACGGCGATGGCGCGGTCAAGCGGCCAGGCCGGGGCAATCGCCTGGCAGGCTTTGTCGCAGGCCATCTCCATTTGCAGGCTCAGCGCAGCGTCGTCGGCCGATTGCGCAGTGGGTATCGTTGTAGCCATCGGGGAATTTTCCTTGTCTTGTTCAGCGCTTGTCATCATCTGCCGGCAGCGAAGGCACGCGCACACGGTTGTTTTTCAAGGCCAGCGGGATCCAGCTGGCGGGCCAGTACTGCAGGGCCAGCCGGGTGGTGATCTCATCGAGATAAAAGCCGGCATAGCTCCAGCGCCGCCATCCGCGCAGTGTGTGCGGTCGCAGTTGCAGGACCACCAGACTGAGGTAGAGCTCGGCCATGCCGATCAGCGCGATGATGCCCAGCAGGTGGTTGGGTGTGTCGTGAATGCCGAGCGGCACGGCATGGGCCAGCAAGGTTGCTCCGGTCAGGCCGCCCACCATCAGCACACCCGCGCAAGCGTGCAGGCAAATCGCCCGCACACTGCTGCGTTGCGCCGGCAGCCACAGCAAGGGTGCCCAGGCCAGTCCGAGGATAACGCTCCACCACCACGGCCACGCGCCGTTGCCGAACGACGACTGGATCAGCAGCACCGTCGGCACGGCCATCGCCGGTGCCAGCAACAGGCTCAGCGGTATCGGTGACTCGGCGCCGTGCATTACCTGCAAGCGGGTTTGCCGCACGATCGTCGAGGCCGACAGGAAAGAATGGGCCTTGTACAGCGAATGACCGATCAGATGCAGTGCCGCCAGCGAGTACAGGCCAAGACCGCATTCGAGCACCATGAAACCCATTTGCGCCGTGGTCGACCAGGCCAGCCGCACCTTGATGCTGATGCGGGTCAGCATCACCAGACCGGCCAGCACCGCGCTGACCAGTCCGAACACCATCAGCAGCGTACGCGCCGGCATCGCCTGTTCCAGCAAGGGCGCAAAGCGGATCAGCACGAAGCCGCCCAGGTTCACTACGCCGGCATGCAGCAGCGCAGACACCGGCGTCGGCGCTTCCATGACCTGAATCAGCCAGCCATGCACCGGCAGCAGTGCCGTGCGCAGGACGACGGCCAGGACCAGGCAGATCGCGCTGAACTGCAAGGTGATCGACATCCCGTGGAGAGCCAGATGCGCCCACAGGGCCGACAGGGAGCCGCTGCCGACACTGCTCCATGCCAGCGCTGCGGCACTGATCAGCAGTACATCGGCGATCCGGTCCGCGATGTGCTTTTTGTGCGCGGCCAGCAGGGCAAAAGGGCGGTCCGGATAAAAGCACAGCAGCTGCTGCAGCGCGATACCCACCAGCGCCCACGCGGCGATCAGGATGACCCAGTGATCGGCCATGAGCAGCAGATGTACGGCGGTCATCACGCCGGCCAGTCCGGTCACGAAGCGGCGTTGTCCGGCTTCGCCTTCCAGGTAACGGGCAGAGAAGGCCGCAATGATGCTGCACAGCAGTTGTACCAGCAAGGCCATAACGAAGCCGAAGGTGCTGGCCTGGAACCAGGGATGGAATTCGGGAAAGTGCTGGCCGGCACCGGCCGAGACCAGCGCACAGGCCAGCGCCGCGCTGGACAATCCCATGAAGATGCGCCAGAGGCGTCCGACCGGCAGCGCCGGCAGCAGGGACAGCAGCATCCCCGTCAGCATCAGCATGGCGGGCATCAGCGCGCCTATCGTAAAAAGAAGATGTTTCATGCAAAATCCTCTTGGTTGAATATCCGGCAGAGTATGTCGATCGCTGATTGTTCTGTAAAATATTTTTATACGATCTTATAGATACTTAAAACAGAACAATGAAGCTGGATCAACTGAACTTCCACCATCTCTTTTATTTCTGGCGCGTCGCCAAGGTCGGTCATCTGACCCGTGCAGCCCAGGAACTGCATACGTCGCAGTCTGCCCTATCGGCTCAGATCCGTCAGTTGGAGGAGCGCCTCGGGCAGGTCTTGTTTACGCGCGAAGGACGCCGCCTGGTACTGACCGATACCGGGCAACTGGTGCTGGCCTACGCCGAAGATATTTTTGGCCTGAGCCAGGAAATGCTGGGGCGCCTGCAAGGACGCAGCGAAGGGGTGACCCGTTTGCGTATCGGCAGCGTCGCAACGCTGTCAAGAAATTACCAGGAAAACCGGATTCGTCCCTTGCTCGAGGATCCGACGGTCATGCTGACCCTCGAATCAGGATTGCTGGACGATCTGCTGACCCGCCTGATCCAGCATCAACTGGATGTGGTACTGGCCAACGAAACCGTACCGTCAGCGGCGAATCGTCCCTTGCATTGCCACTTCCTGGGTAGTCAGGCGATTTCGTTTGTCGGCCCGGCCCGACTCTGGAAGCCGTTGGGCTTGCAGGTTCCGCAGGGTCTGGATGGTCTCGATATTGCGTTGCCGGGACCGCGCAGCGCGATCCGGGCGCAGTTCGATGCGCTGTGCGCCTCGGCCAACGTGACGCCGCGCGTGCGTGCCGAAGTCGACGACATGGCCATGCTGCGCTTGATCGCGCGCGACAGCGGCTGGGTCACGGTACTGCCGGAAGTGGTGGTGCAGGACGAATTGCAGGCCGGCTCGCTGGTGTGCGTGGCGCGGTCGACTGAGCTGGAAGAACGGTTTTATGCGATCACTACGCCGCATCGCCATCATGTCGAACTGCTTGACCGCTTGCTCGCCGGGGCTTCTGAAAGCATCGTTGTTCCATGAGGATTACGGACTAGTTGAGCTGTCACAAAGCTGACAGGAGTTGGTCATTGTGCTGACATTTAGCGTCGCTACACTTGGTTTCTTTTAAAAGAGGTCACCAATGAATGCGTTGAAGAAACAAGAAGAACAATCGCTGCTGTCCACGCCACGCGATCCGGGCCGCCGTCAATTCGTCATTCGCATGTCGTCGGTCGCGGCGGTGCTGGCCTCGGGCGGCGCAATGACTGCCTGTGGCGGTTCGAGTACCGAACTCAACGGCGAGCTTGCCGCTTTCAAGTACGGCGTTGCCAGTGGCGATCCACTGGCCGACCGCGTGATCCTGTGGACGCACGCCAAAATATCGACCGACGACGCCGTGACGCTGATCTGGCAGGTCGCTACTGACGCCACCTTTGCCACGCTGCTGGCCTCCGGCAAAGTCGTTGCCAGCGTCGCGACCGGCTTCACCGCCAAGGTCGACGCCACCGGCCTGAAGTCCGATACCGAGTACTACTACCGTTTCATGGCACCGAACAACAGTATCTCCGGCGTCGGACGCACCCGGACCCTGCCGGTCGGCAGCGTGGCCGAAGTCAAGCTGGCGGTGTTTTCCTGCAGCGACTATCCGGCCGGTTATTTCAATGCCTACGATGCGGCGGTGTCGTCCGGCGCGCAGTTTGCGCTGCACCTCGGCGACTACATCTACGAATACAAGGATGGCGTGTATCCGCCGGCCGCTTCCGCGGTGGCTGCACGGGTGTCGGCACCGGCCAATGAAGTGGTGACCCAGGCCGATTACCGGGCCCGCCATGCGCTGCACAAAGCCGATCCGTATGCCAAGGCGCTGCACGCCCGCATGCCGATGATCGCCATCTGGGATGACCATGAATTCGCCAACAATGCCTGGATGGATGGTGCCGAAAATCACAATCCGGTCACGCAGGGTCCTTGGGCTGCCAGAAAAGCTGCCGCCAGCGCGACCTATCACGAGTGGATGCCGATCCGTTCGCCGGATGCGGGCAATCTGCTGAAGATTTATCGCTCGTTCGATTTCGGCAATCTGCTGTCGCTGCACATGCTCGACACCCGCATCATCGGTCGCGAACACCAGCCCGACCGCACTGTCGATGCGTCCGGGAGTGACGTGGCCGACCCGGCATTTTTGCCGTATGCCTTCAACACCAAAAAGCAGTTATTGGGCACCACCCAGCAAGCCTGGCTGGATACACAGATGAGCGCGTCGACAGCGACCTGGCAAATCCTCGGTAACCAGACGGTGATGGGGCGCATCAAAATTGCCGCCTCGGTACTGGCAGCAAATTTGAGTGTTGCTTCCGTGACCGCTTACCTGACCGCCAAAGCGACACCGGTAGCGCTGCAGACGCCAACCCAGAAAGACCTGCTCAATCCGGCCAAAAACCCGAAAATTTCGTACACCTTCGATAACTGGGAAGGCTATCCCGATGCCCGTGATGCGGTGCTGGCGTCGGCGGCAAAACTCAAGACGGCCGGGAAAAAATTCGCGGTCCTGTCCGGCGATAGTCATAACGCCTGGTTCAACAAGCTGACGCTGGCCGATGGCACCCAGGTCGGCGCCGAGTTTGCCGGCATGGCGGTGACGTCCTCGGGATTCGAGTCGTTTTTCCCGCCGGCCGCGTTCCCGCCGGTGACGCTGGCGGCGACCATCAAGGCACTGGTCGATGACATCAGCTATATCGACACCTCGCGCCGTGGTTACATGCTGGTCACCCTCACGCCCGCACAGGTGAAGACGGACTACGTCTATGTCAGCACCGTCACCAGTTCAAGCTACACGACCACCACGGAGAGTTTTACTTACGCTGGTTGATGGCCCGCTAACGCCAGCGGCATCGCCCTGGCCCAGCGGTTCGACGATAGCGAAAACGTCAGCGCACGCACATGGTGATACCACCCGGCAGGCACATACAACAGCTCGCCGGGTGCGACGATGCACTCGATCATGGTGGCCTGGCGCGCCAGCGGAAACTGCTCGAAATCCGGTGCTTCCGGATTGAACGGCGAGCCGTACAGGATGGCATTGGCTTCGCGCGGGTAGAGGTAGGCGTCGTGATGCGGGGGCGACAGGACGATGCGCTTGCTCCCCCATATCTGCGCAAATAGGTTGTCGTCATAGTCGCAATGCAGCGGCGTCACGGTGCCTGCCGGGCCCAGCCAGAAACGCGGCGGGCCCATTTTTTCAAAATACGACGGCCAGTTGCACAGGCTGTTCAAGGCCCGCAATTCCAGATTCCCCAGATAAGGCGGCAGCTCCTGCGTGCCCTGAGCGACCAGATCCAGGTAGGCGCGCATCGACATATCCTGCATCGCCCGGTCGGGGGCGAAGGCGGTGTTGATGTAGTCACCGACGCGCGCCCGCACCGGCAGGTCGCCAAAGCGCTCCCGCAGTATCTGCGGCTCCAGCGCGAACAGCGGCCAGCGCGTGACCAGCCCGGTCATCAGAAATGGCAAGCCGTGCGCGGCGCGTGCTCGAAATGCGGCGACATCAAGCCGGCCGATACGCGGTATTTCGGTCATGGCGGGCGCCTCGCGTCCGGCACGCCGGATCGCATCGCGCATCGCATCGATCGATGGCACGCCACGCACCAGCGCATCCTTGCGCTCGCGCGCCTGGCGCAGGGCGAGGGCGTCGTCGACGGAGAGGGTTGTGGACGCCGCTCTGGGCGGCAAGCGCGATGAAGGCGGAAGCTGCGGGGTTTTATTGCTGGACATGACTGTTCGTGAAATCTGAGTCCGGAGGCAGGCCGTGCCGGCACCGGACTCCTGAAAAGCTTAGTGCCGCGAAGCGATTTTCAAGCCATCGATTGGCGGCGCGGCCGCAGGCTCCATGCCTGCGAGATTAACCGAGACCTTCAGGTGATTGACAGGTGCCGCCAGCGTCACCGTTGCCGCGACAGTTTGCGGCGATCCCATCAGCGACCAGGCCCCGGCACTGGCGCACACCACGACCACCGCAACCATCGTGCTGCGCACGCGCCGCCACACTTGCGGCTGCGGCAGCGCCGGTGCGGCATCGTCTGACAAGACAGCGCTGGCGCGCAGGCGCCAGTCTTCCTGTCCCGGCTGTCCGGCCGACAGACGCGCCAGCAGTGCGCGCGCCAGGTCTTCGGATTGGGCATGGCGGCGCTGCGCATCCAGCTGCGCGTCGCAGACCTGTTGTGCGGCGGCGCTGGCGCTGCGTTCGGCCTCGAGTCGCGCGGCTTCTGCTTCAGCCAGCTGCCGTGCCAGCGCGCTGGACTGGTTTGCCAGTGCGTCACGCGCGGCGCTTTTCTGTAGCGCGATTTCTTCATTGCGGATTTTTTCCTGCAAGGCCAGCTGCGCCTGTTGCTGTGCGATCGCCCGTTGCCGCTGCTGCAGCGCGGTGCTGGCAGCGTGCTGTTCGGCCGCGCTGGCCTGGCGCAATTCGCGTTCGACCTGTTCGTGCAGACGCGCCAGCTCGGCTTGCTCCTGCAACAAAGTGGCGCGGGCGCGGGCTTCGCTGCAGGCTTGCTGTTCGGCGTTGGCTTTGTCCCGTGCGGCTGCCAGCGCCAGCTTGGCGGCGGCATGGCGTTCCAGCTCGACGCGATGCTGTTGCTGCAGGCAGTCGCTGGCTTGCTGTTCCATCGTTGCGCGTTCGGATTCGAGGCGGGTCAGTGCGGCGGCAGTGGCGGCCTGCTGCTGCAGCGCTTCGGCGGCGGCGGCGCGCGCTTGTGCGACCGCGTCGGCTTCGACCAGCAATTGCTGGCAGGCGTCGCGTTCGGCTTCGGCCGCGATGCGGGTTTGCTGCTCGGCTTGCTGGCAGGCTGTCGCCAGTTCGCGCCGTTCGGCACCGGCGCGCAAGCCGGCTTCGATATCGGCTTGCGTGGCTTGTTCTGCGGCCAGCGTTTCTTGCGAAACGTCGAGCAGGCGTTGACTGGCCAGATGCCGCTGGCGCGCGGTTTCCTGTTTCCGGCGGATCAGGTCCAGTGCCTGTTGTTCGATGGCGGCGCGCTGGCGCTGCACGCTGGTCAGCGCGACTGCATCGCGGGCGCTTTGCAACGCGATGCGCGCGGCGCTGCGCTGCAATTCGGTACTGGTGGCGAGCTGTTCCAGCGCATGCCGGGTGGCATTCGATTCGGCATCGGTAGCCTGGCGCAGCTGGCGCTCCGACTCGGCCTGTTCCTGCAGCAGGCTGGCCTGTTGCTGTTCTGCGCACAGGCGCACCTGCGCGGCATCGTCAGCCTGGCGCGCCGCGGCCAGCTTATGTTGTGTTGCCAGCATCGTTTGCGCGATGGTGTCGCTGCTGCGGCGCTCGGTCTCCAGTTGTTCCTGCATCAGCGCCAGTGCTTGCTGTTCGGTGTCGACGCGGTCTTGTGCCAGTCGCGTCAGTTCGACCGCATCGTGGGCGGTGGCAAGCGCGGCGGCGGCGGCCTGGCTGCGCAAGTTGGCCTGTGCCAGTTCCTGTTCGAGTGCCAACTGGCCGGCGCGTATCGTGGTTTCGGTCACTTCGCGGGCGGCGTGGCTGGCTTGCTCTTGCAGGCGCAGGCAGTCGGCTTCGGTCAGTTCGGCCTGTGCCAGTGCATCGGCTTGTGCCTGCGCGGCGGCGGCAGCGTCGCGCTTTTCGCGGATCGCGTCGACGGCGCGTGCTTCGGCGTCCAGGTGAGTCTGTTCGATACGGATTAACTCGGCGGCTTCGCTGGTCTTGAGCGCAGCAACCGCGGCGCTTTGCTGCTGCAGGTCGGCATAGTCGGCCAGCGCGGCGAGGCGCTGTTCTTCGGCGGCGCTGAAGTTGGCGGCGATGACGCTGGCGGCCTGTTCGCTTTCGATGCGGCGGGCGGCGAGGGCGAAGGCGCGCTGTTCTTCGGTGCTGCGCTCGACCGCCGCTTGCGTGGCCAGCTTGTCGGCCTCGGCACGCTGGCGGGCTTCGTCACCGGCACGGGCTTCGGCTGCCAGTCGCTGGCGGGCCTGGGCATCGGCGTGATGTTCGGCTTCGACCCGGGCGATGGCGGCGTTCTGTAATTCGCGTTCGACGTGCAAGCGGTTTTCGGTAGCGGCACGAATCTGTTCTTCGGCATCGCGACGGGCCTGGGCCGAGGCCAGCGCCAGTCCTTCGGCGTGCTCGCGGCGCAGGGCGGCGTCGTGCATGTCGAGCTCGGCCTGCAGGCGTAATTGCAGGGATGCCAGGGCGCGCTGCTCGGACTCGGTGCGGGCAACGGCGGTGGCATGGTGCTCGATTTCGGCGGCAGCGCGCATGCGCGATTCTTCGCGCGCCTGGACTTCGATGGGCGCGCGGCGCAAGGTCGCGGCCAATTCTTCGGCTTCGGCGCGCTCGCGCTGGTTGACCAGTTCGATCGCTTCGCTGCGGGCCGCGACCAGCATTTCGGTGGTCAGGCGCGCGCTGCGTTCGCGCTGTTCGAGTTCGCGGGCCAGTTCGGTGATGCGGACATCGGCGCGGGCGCGGCCTTCGGCTTCGAGTTGCGCGCCGTACTGGGCGATCTGGCGTTCGGACGCGAGGCGACGCGTGGTCTCGGTGATGTCGGCCAGTTTTTCGGCAGCTGCCAGCGCGTTGTCGGTTAGCAGGGTGTCGGCTTGCGCTTGTTCGGCGGCGCGTTCGCAGGCATCGCGTTCGGCGCGGCTGCGCAGTTCGGCGGCGGCGCCGGCGCGGCTATCGGCATCGGCACGGGCCCGCAGTTCGCTGATTTCATGGTTGGCGGCGGCGGTGCTGGCATCGCTGGCCACGCGCGCGGCGCGTTCGGCCTCGAGCAGATTGCGGCTGGCGCTGATGGCCAGTGCATCGGCGCGGGCGCTGGCTTGCGCTTCGGCGCTGGCGGCAGCGTCGAGGCTGGCACGGTCAGCGGCCTGGACACGGGCGCGGGTTTCGGCGCGGATGCGGTTTTCGGCGGCGACGGTGGCGGCGGTTTCGGCTTCGACGCGACTGATCGCTTCGCGGATCGAGCGCAGGTCGAAGCCACTGCCGATCAGCTCCGGATCCTGCATGATCAGATCGTCGCTGACCGGATGATCATCATGCAGGGTGCCGCCGCGTTGCGAGAGGTTCTTGTGCATTGTCTGATTGTGTTCCATGTCATCTCCGGTCTTGATTGCGTCATTGCCGACAGTGCAATTATTGCGATGTCCGGCGAAAAGCGAGCAGTCGAGCAGAGGGCAAAAAACCGGCTTGTTCGCACGTTGGCCGGTGGCATCATGGCGCGAGTTCCGAAGGGGCACACCCCTAAGCGCTAACGTTGCTCTTCAATATCGTAGGGTG
>AEPR01000776.1 GCA_000195205.2 Oxalobacteraceae bacterium IMCC9480
GCAGGGGTTAATCAATCGAGTTTTCAAGTCCGACATTACAGCAACAGGAGTAGGATTTACTGCCGTTGACCTTCTCGCAGCATCGCAATTGCCGTTCAAAGGTCAAACAATTACCAACGCAGGGAGAGCCGCAACCAAGCACCCGGAATACTTTGGCTTCCAATCAACTCAAGCGCTTCGGCAGGTATATAGCACTGACGCACAGCTAAATAATTTAGCATCAAATGCAGTTCGGGAAATATTGGAAAAAGGGATCAGGACTACAGGGGCAGGCGGCAGGTATCCAAATGGTTGGATAACTTATAGCTTGCCGGATGGGAGTGCAGCAAGTTGGAGTGTATCTGGTGATTTTATTGGATTTCGTGGAGTGAGAAAATAAATGAGCGAGTTAATTTTTGAAAAAGTAGGGGATATAAATAACATTTATCCATATTTATGTGTTTATTTAAAGGGGCATGCTAATCCATTTATGGATATAACTATTAACAATAAAAATCTAGTAGAATTTTTTATATATAAAAACGAAGTAAGTATTACTCTTGAAATGGAGCAATGGAATGAAATTATGAAGAGGGCAGAGAAATTTTTGCCCGAAGCTCTTGAAAACGTTAGTTCAGCAGCGTAACAATGATTGCCTGCGCTTGGTGGGGAAATGACCAGCGTGTACATTGCAATGCCCTTCGGTTGTTGCACCCTACCTGCTTAAAAAACCATGAAAGTTAAATGCACACGATTATTGGACGCTGACGGGCGAGAGGTTGAATCTTCGTCTTGGTTAAAACTTGGTTGCACTTATCACGTCATGTCGATTTTTACGGACAAGAGTGGCAATCGTCGTTACGGCATTATTAATCGCCACCCTTTGGGGGAGTGGCCGCAGTCGGGTAGTCATCAAGCAGAATGTTTTGAAATTGTCAGTGATATCGTGCCATCCAATTGGCAAAAAATGGCTTATCGAGGGAATATCGATATCTCTCCTGCCGCGTGGCAAGCCCCTGGCTTTTTGGAAGCGTTTTATGACCACGATCCAATCACATATCCTATTTATGAACGAGAACGGGACATTATTCTGAACGAAGACCCCTGACCGGAATTACAAGAGACGCATTCAGCGCGTAGGGTGTAACGCCCTTCGGTTATTGCACCGTACCTGCTTTTGACTTGCAAAAGAAAAACCAAGCTCCGCGTCCCGCAACAATTCGACCAACGAGCAAATCCGACCAATCCCGCCAGCCCGATTTTTACGCAATCTTTACACCCCCCACCCCGCTCTTTACAACGTTTTTAGCCCGTCACGCCTACGCTGTTCCTTGTCAAATTCATTCAAGGAACATCGCATGGACATCCTCTGTATCGCCGCCATCCTGGCGTTGTGGCTGGTCACCGTGGCCGCTGCCGCCGGTTGCGCCCGGCTCGGGGCGCGCACGTGAACCCGTTTTACTGGTTGGGCGCGAGCGCCGCCGCCATCCTGCTGGCGATGCTGGTCTATGCATTGCTCAATGCGGAGGACCTGTAAATGTCTACGCAATCTCTCACCCTGCTGTTGGTGTTTTTGGCGATTCTGCTAGTGCTGTCGTATCCGCTTGGCCTGTATCTGGCCCGGGTCGGCGATGGCACGCGGCTCTGGCTGGCGCGCGTCGAATCCGTCGTCTATCGACTTGCCGGCACCGACGCTGCAACCGGCATGGGCTGGAAAAACTATGCGCTGGCGCTGCTGGCTTTCAATGCGCTCGGCACGCTGTTCGTCTACGCGGTGCAGCGCCTGCAAAGCGTGCTGCCGCTGAACCCGGCTGGTTTCGCTAACGTCGCGCCGGATTCGGCTTTCAATACCGCCGTGAGCTTCGTCACCAATACCAACTGGCAGGGCTATGGCGGCGAATCGACGATGAGCAACTTCACGCAGATGGTCGCGCTGACCGGACAAAATTTTTTCTCGGCAGCGACCGGTATGGCAGTCGCCTTTGCCTTGATCCGCGGTTTCACGCAGCGCTCGGCGCAATCGATCGGTAACTTCTGGGTCGACCTTACGCGCTCGGTCTTGTACGTGCTGTTGCCGCTGTCCTTGCTGCTGGCAGTGG
>AEPR01000775.1 GCA_000195205.2 Oxalobacteraceae bacterium IMCC9480
CAGCCGTCACACCCGCTGCAAATGTCGCTCCCGACATCCCGGTAGCAAGTAAAGTAAATTCCGTCGACGACGCCGTTCTGAACAAGGCAGTCAATTCGATCAATCGTTTCATCAATACTGTGGCCAGCAGCATTGAATTCAGTATCGATGAAAGCAGCGGCCGCACGCTGATCAAAGTCGTTGATACCGATACCAATACCGTACTGCGCCAGTTCCCTACCAAAGAAGCAATCGCGATTTCGAATGAGCTCGATAAGCTTCAGGGCTTGCTCGTCAGGGATAAAGCGTAGGTTTTTAAGGATCAATTATGGGTATCTCCTCACCAGGCATCGGGTCCAACCTCGACGTCAACGGCATTGTCTCCAAACTGATGTCGGTCGAGCAGCAGCCGATCGCCTTGCTTGACAAGAAGACCGCCAGTTACAACGCGACCTTGTCCGGCTTCGGCACGCTACAAAGCGTCGTTTCACAGTTCCAGAGCGCAGTGAGCGGTTTGGCGAATATCAGTAAATTTCAGGGTTTGACTACCGCGCTGAGCGATCCCACAGTGGCAACCTTGAGCGGGTCGTCGATTGCCACGCCGGGATCGTATAGCCTTGAAGTCAGTCAACTCGCACAGGCCCAAAAGCTCAATGCGGTCGGCCAGACCAGTACGACCGCAGCTATTGGTGCCGGTGGATCCACTACCTTGAGCTTCGATTTCGGCAGCATTACCGGTGGAAGCTTTAATTCGACGACCGGGAAATATACCGGCGCCAGCTTCGCCAGTAATGGATCAGGGATCAAAACAGTCACTATCGATGACACGAATAATTCACTCGCAGGCATCCGCGATGCAGTGAACGCCGCCGACATCGGCATCTCGGCGAGCATCGTCAACGATGGCAGTAACACGCCGTATCGGCTGTCATTGACCGTCAATAACTCAGGGGCGACGAACAGCCTGAAGCTATCGGTTGCAGGCGATAGTGCCGTCTCTTCACTGTTAGCGCAGGACCCTGGTGCCGATGGCGGACAAGGCCTGTCGCAAACAATCGCAGCACAAAATTCTCAATTCAAGCTCGACGGTATCGCTGTCACCAAACCCTCCAACAAAGTGAACGATGCCTTGCCTGGCGTAACCCTGAACCTGACCAAGACCAATGTCGGCACTCCGGCAGTCATCAGCCTGGCGCGCGACACCGGTAGCGTCACGACTGCGGTCAATACCTTTGTCGAGGCCTACAACGGACTCAGCCAGGCACTAAAAGATGCGCAAGCGTACGATCCGGCGACCAAGGTTGCTGCGATCCTCAATGGTGAATCAAGCGTAAGAACTATCCAGAACCAGATGCGCAATATTTTGATCGCACCAATCTCCGGTTCGGCCAGTACTTACACGCTGCTGTCGCAGGTCGGCGTGACGATCCAATCAACCGGCTTGCTCGCCGTTGACAGCGCCAAACTGCAAACTGCCGTCACGACAAACTTTACCCAGATCGCCGGCTTGTTCAGCAACGTGGGTAGCTCAAGTGATGCCCTGGTGACTTACAACACAGCAAGCAGCAAGACCGCACCGGGCAAGTATCCCGTCTTCATCAGCCAACTCGCGACGAAGGGACAAACGATTGGCGGCCAAGCGGCTAACCAGACAATTACCGCAGGCGTGAACGACACCTTGGGCGTGACGGTTGATGGCATCACCAGCAACATTACATTGGCACCTGGTACCTACGCTAATGCGGGTGCTTTAGCGACCGAACTGCAGTCGAAAATCAATGGCAATAGTGCCTTCGCTGGACTGAGCGTCGCAGTCACCTCGTCAAGCGGCATTCTGTCCATCGTATCGAACACCTTTGGGTCCACCTCCGCGGCAACAATCAACGACGGCAACGGCAAAACAGCATTGGGATTTTCTAGCGCCTCGACTAGTGCCAGCGCCGGACTGAATGTCGCCGGCACCATCAACGGCAAGACAGCGGTGGGCACCGGACAAGCACTGTTAGGAGCGACCGGCGACGCCTCGGAAGGATTGAGCATTGAGATTACAGGCGGCGCAAACGGAAGCCGTGGCTCGATCAACTACTCGCAGGGTTATGCGTATCAATTCAATCAATTGACTACCTCAATACTCGCCACGGACGGACCGATCGCAGCACGCAAGGATGGTATCAATGCATCACTGAAAGATATAGCCTTGAACAAGGCTACGCGTACCGACCGTCTGGCCAGTATCGAAGCACGCTACCGCGCCCAGTTCACTGCCCTCGATACATTGATCAGCCAGATGAGTACCACCAGCAGCTACCTGACCCAGCAACTGGCCGCAATCGCCAAGAATTCTTAACGGAGAACTGCCATGTTCGGAAAATCTTCAAGAGGCGCGAATGCCTACGCCAACGTCAGCATCGAAACCGGCGTGACTTCCGCGTCGCCCCACAAGCTGATCGTGATGCTGTTCGACGGCGCGCTGGTTGCCGTCGCGACCGCCGAACAGCAAATGAAAGACGGGAACATCCAGGCCAAAGGCAAGTCCATCTCGAAAGCGATCTCGATCATCGACAACGGCCTGCGTGCCAGCCTGGACAAAAAAGTCGGCGGTCAGATCGCCGAGAGCCTTGATGCGCTGTATGCCTACATGAGCAATCGCCTGCTGGTGGCGAACCTGAAAAACCAGCCCGAGATTTTGCAGGAAGTGCATACCCTGCTGATGGACCTGAAGTCGGCCTGGGATGCGATCGGACAACAGGCAGAAGTAGCGCCGGCTGCAGCACCGGTCAAGGCAGCACCCGACATGTCCACCTATGCACCCACCATGATGAAAGCCTGACTGACGATGAATAGCCAAGAAGTCTTGTCGCTGTACGAAACGGTTTCCGAAATCACAGGCGAGATGCTGGTCGCTGCGCAAAAGCGCGACTGGGAACAACTGGTGGTGCTGGAGTCGCGCGTGGCCGGGCATGTCAGTTCGCTGAAAACCGGCGAAGAGCCGACCGCGCTGACCGGCGCGACACGACTGCGCAAGGTGCAGATCATCCAGAAAATCCTGGCCCATGACCGGCTGATCCGCGACATCACCGAACCGTGGATGGCCGAACTGGCGATCCTGATGAATAGCACCGGCACCGAGCGCAAACTCTCTCAGGCGTATGGCGGGAAGTACGCCGGCTAGGCATGGTCGCACCGATCGATATCCAGGGAACCCGTTCGCTGGTTCCGCTCGAATCGCTGTATCCGACCGCGCGTATCGGCGATGCACGCGAAGACGCCAACGCGCGCTTGTCCCAACTGGCGCTGGGTCAGAAAGTCCAGGGCACTGTGGAGTCGCTGCTCGATGATGGATCGTTCATCGTCAAGCTGGCCGATACTGCCGTGCGTGCCAACCTGCCGCAGGGCAGCAAGGTCGGTGACCAGTTGCAGATGACGCTGGTGGGTACCGAGCCGCGCGCGACCTTTTTGCTGGAAGGCGAATCGGGGGCCGCACCGGCCACCTTCAGCCCGACCGCGCGCCTGATCGACAGTCTGCAGCAACACTCCACCGCCACCGCCCTGCTCGGCAAGACGCCGCTGGTCAACAGCGGTGCCGCACCGCCGGCACAGATCGCCACTGCCTTGCAGAGCGCGCTGGGCAATAGCGGCATTTTTTACGAGTCGCATGTCCAGCAGTGGGCCAATGGTGAACGGCCGCTGGCCGACGTGCTGCGTGAACCGCAAAACATCAACGCCCGCACGGCCAGTCCCGATGCGGCGCTCAATCCCGATACGGCACGCATCGTCAACCTGCAGCTCAACACGCTCGACATCCCTCGCGTGCAATGGCAAGGCGAAGTCTGGCCCGGTCAGCCGATGGAGTGGGAAGTCAGCGAACAGCCACAGCAAACGCCGGACGACGAAGCGCCGGAGCGCAACTGGCAAAGCGTGGTGCGGTTTGACTTGCCGACGCTGGGTCGGGTCGCCGCGACGATCACGCTGGTCGGCGACCATGTGCAGGTGCAGGTGCGTACTGCCGATCCGGCCAGCGCGCAGACCTTGCGGCTGCATGGCGCGCAGTTGTCGGAGGCGCTCGCCGCAGCCGGCTCGACGCTCGATTTGCTGACGGTGCGGCAGGATGAACAAGCCTGATGGATAAGCCAGCTTCGCCGCTCAAGAACGCTGTCGCACTGGCCTACCAGAGCGGCGACGCCGCGCCGAAAATCGTCGCCAAGGGACGCGGGCTGATTGCCACGCAAATCATTGAGCGCGCCAAGGAACACGGTGTCTTCGTACATGAATCCAAGGAGCTGGTGGCGCTGCTGATGCAGGTCGACCTGGATGGCCAGATCCCGCCGGCGCTGTACCGCGCGATTGCCGAACTGCTGGCATGGCTGTATCACATCGAAGCGGCAAAAGCGGCAGACGGCAAGGTATCATCCTGACTTTACGTCCATCAACATGCGAGCCGCCAATGTCCACATCCCAAGAAGATCACGGAGACGCTGACCTTGACCTCAGTCCGTTCAAGGTCAATTCCCGTCGCGAAATCACGGCGCTGATGCGCGCACTGTGCGACCAGCGCCAGCTGATCCGCCTGCTGATCGAAGACTCGGGCGATGCCGGGGTGACCTCGGTGCTGCATGTCGATGAAGCCAACGGCAACTTGATCCTGGACGTACCGGCCGATACCAGTGTCACCAGACGCTTGCTCGACAGTGAAAACATTTCGTTCGAGACGGTGCTCGAACGCATCCGCATCCTGTTCTTCTCCACCCGGGTCGAGGAATGCGAATACGGTGGCCTGCCAGCCCTGAGCATTGCGCTGCCGGCCAGCATGATCCGGTTGCAGCGACGCGAGTTCTATCGCGTAGCCACGCCGCTGTCGACACCCCTGCGCTGCACGATACAGATCGTCGACGGCGAGACCGTGCAACCGGTGACGCTCTCGCTCCTCAATGTCAGCGGCGGCGGCATCACGATCATCGACGACCAGCATCAGCTCGACCACACGGTCGGCCGCATCTATCACGGTTGCCAGATCTACCTGCCCGGCAGCACCGTGGTCACCACCGCTCTTGAAATCCGCAACTCGATCGACCTGCGCCTTGAAAATGGCAAGCACACGCACCGGCTGGGTTGCCTGTTCCATGACTTGCCGAAGGCGATGCTGGCGGTTATTCAGCGCTACATCACCCGCCTGGAGCGGGAGCAGAATGCACGGAATAACGGCATACGATGATCGGGGGGCTCTGTGTACTGCTTTCCGGGGCGGGTTCAACGTAGGCTAGTGCTTTAGAACCGTGGTCGTGATTTGATGTGGGATTGCGCCTAATGACTGACTGTTCGGCGCGCTTGGGCTTGTCGAAGGAAGCTTGGGCTTGGCTCC
>AEPR01000774.1 GCA_000195205.2 Oxalobacteraceae bacterium IMCC9480
AGGAGGTCAAAAAAATACCCGCCACGCCGTGCGCGTAGCGGGCAAGCGGTGCAGCTTAGATGCCTGTGTACGTGATGCGATAGATCGCACCGGCAAAGTCATCCGACACCAGGATCGAGCCATCCGGCAGGTTGGCCACGTCGACCGGACGACCGCGATACTGGCGGGTCTTGCCATCGAGCCAGCCATCGGCGAACACTTCGGTCTTGTCGGCCGAACCGTCGGCTTTCAGGGACGTGAACATGATGCGCGCACCGATCGGCGTGGTCTTGTTCCATGAGCCATGCTGCGCCGAGAAAATCCCGCCGCGATACTTGTTCGGGAACATGTCGCCGGTATAGAAGGTCATGCCCAGGTCGGCTGCATGGGCTTCCATGTAGACCTCGGGATTGGTCGTGTTGGCCGGTACCGGATCCTTGTCGTAGCCGAATTCGGTGATCCGGGTTTTGCCCTGGATGTACGGATAGCCGAAGAACTGGCCCTTCTTGGTGGCGCGGTTGATTTCGCCGGCCGGGATCTCGTCGCCCATGCCATCGGTTTGGTTATCGGTGAACCACAGATCGTTGTTCTTCGGATTGAACTCCATGCCGACCGAGTTGCGGATACCGGTGGCATAGACTTCGCGCTTGGCACCGGTGGCCGCATTCATGCGGATGATGCCGCCTATGCCCTGTTCGTTGAAGCTCTTGAGCTTTTCGCGCGGTGGCACATTGAAAGGCTGGCCCAGTGCGACGTACAGCATGCCATCCTTGCCGACGCGGCAGACGCGCGCGCCATGGTTGTAGCTTTCGTCTTCGACCGGAATCAGCTTGCCTTGCGGGACCAGCTCGGAGACCGCGACATCGGCACCTTCATAGAAAAACTCGGCGGCCGGAAAGCTCAGGATGCGGTTGTGTTCGGCGACGATCAGGAAGCCGTCTTTGGTCCAGCACACGCCATTGGGCTGGGTGAATTTCAGGGATGGCGCAAACTGCTTGACCTCGGTGGCGGCATCGCCGCTGTTGCGGTTGGTGACGGCCCAGACCGACGACTTGCGCGTGCCGACGAAGAGCATGTTGGTCGATGGCGCAACCGCCATGTGGCGCGCATCCGGCACGATCGCATACAAGTTGATGGCAAAGCCGGCCGGCATCTTCACGCGCTTGAGGTTTTCCTTGATCGCATCGGCATTCTTGCCGGTCTGCGGGATCAGCGGCAGGTTCGGATCGATGCCCGAGACGCGCATCGATTTGAGCTTGTCCATGGCCTGCTCTTGCGCAAAGGCCGACGTCGTCAATCCCATCATCAGGCCAACGGCGACAGCGGCCGTGCCTATTCCCGACCAACGATTGTTTTGCATGTTGTGATCTCCAGATTATTTTTATGGGGGTGCTGCTATCCCTGTCGATAAATCGAACAGGCGGCCTATTATTCTCTGCGACGGCTACTCGCTGGTAGTAGCGGAATACTACTTTTTTGGGAGGTGGTTTCTTGCGCGATGCGCCATTTTTGCTGGGCAATGTCGACGTCCGGCGG
>AEPR01000773.1 GCA_000195205.2 Oxalobacteraceae bacterium IMCC9480
GAACGGGATGCCCTTTTGCTCGAACCCGGGAGCCGCCAGCCGCCGGGCCGGATCGGGGTCGCGCATGCGCCGTTCGTACAAATCAAGCAAGGCAGTCAATATCATCCGCGCACCTCGACGTGCTCAAGATCGATGACGCCACCGCTCAACAGCGCCCGAAAAAATTGCGGTTGCGGGTTGGCGGGACTGGTGAAGTCAAGGTCGTAGAGCATCCATCCCAGGTCGCGTGTTTCGGCAATCGGTGCGGCGCTGGCGTTGACATCGGCGACCAGCCGGAAGTCGCAGGCGAATTCGCGGCAGCCCAGATAGGGCTGGTTGATGCACTGTCCTTTTTCGGCGCGTCGCACAAACATTTCATGAAATTTTGTGGCGTTGTTGTTGTCGCCGGCGTCGTTGACCATGTCGAATTGCGCATGCAGCCGATAGGCCACATCGCGTAACAAGAGTCCTGCACGTTGCTGCCGGTCGTCTTCAATGTAGAGGCCAAGATGTCCTTTGCCGGCATTCATCGCGACTTGCACATTGCGCGCCGATACGGTGCTGGCGACTTCGTTGCGACGCAAGCTAATCCAGCGTATCGGCTTGAGCACTTCGATCCTGACAACACGCCAGCGGATCGCCGGCTTCCACAGGATCGATTCGAACACTGCGCGTGCAGCCGATGGCGTGATGACGTCGTAGCTAACGCGCTCGACTTTCATTTCCGGCCGCGTGAAACAGGCAAAGTCGCCCGTCACTTCGAGGCAATACGTTCTGCTCATCGTCGTTGATCCCTTCAAAAAATCAGTTGTGCCGGATCGCCTGGCAAGCCATCGACGTTGACACCCAGGATCGGGTGGTACAGCACGTCGCTGACCTGCACAAAAATTCCGGGAAACAGTTCGGCAACATCGCCATCGGCCAGCATGCGCATCACATCACGCTGGTAAAGAGTCACCGTGTAGCGCTGCAATTTACGCATCAACCATCGCTGCGGGCCTTCGTTACGCAGCATCCCCAGCAAGCCATCAATGGCCTGTTGGTCACCCGTGTCGCCGCGGTATAGAACGATGATCGACGCGGTATCTTCGTCATCGATCAGCTTGAATTTTTTGCTTACGGTCCTGAGCTTAAGTGCGAGCGCGTGGTCGCCATGTCCCTGCGTGCTCAGGTCGGCCTTGATGCCTTTTTCATCGAGGTCGCAACTGCCGTACAGCTGATGAAAATAGGGTTGGAACAAGGTGAGATCGAGCGGATCGCCTGCATGGCCGTGCCAGACCAGCTTGCTGCAATCAGTCCCTTTGCGCAGCAAGCCAGGTGGTGGCTGGATCGGCGGAACGAAGACGTGGACCTGTCCCATTGCCTGCCGTCCTTCCCTGTTGCAGCGACCTGCCGCCTGCGCGATCGAGTCGAGTCCGGCCAGCGCCCGATAGACCACTGGAAAATCGATGTCGACACCGGCTTCGATCAATTGGGTACTGACCACGCGCAGCGGCATGTCGCTGCCACCATCGCGCTTGCTGGCAAGTTGCTGGCGCAGCGTTTTGATCACATTGCTGCGATGCTGGCCACACATCAGTGACGACAAATGTACGGCACCGGCGGGCAACCGGCTCCAGAGTTCGTAGGCACTTTTTTTGGTGCTGACGATGGCGAGGACGCTATCGTGTCCGGCGATCTCGCCGGCGATGCTGTCCCAGTCGCGTGGTGTGTTGAGGTCCGCTGGCAAAGTGACTTGGGCTCGTTTCAGGCGCGCATAGAGCGCGGCCGGATCGGCGATGATTTCGGTGACATGATCGAATCCCGCAAAGCCGCGCGTCGCGTCGAAGCTGTTGCGTGAGCCGAGTGCCGGCTGGGTTGCGGTACACAGCACGACGGTGACGCCGTAGTGCATCGTCAGTAATTTCAGGACGTCGACAATGGGTTGCAAAAACTGCGCTGGCAACAGTTGCGCTTCGTCGAGCACGATGATGCTGTTGACCAGACTGTGCAGCTTGCGGCAGCGTGATGTCTTCGCCGCAAAGAGCGATTCGAACAGTTGCACATTGGTCGTCACGATCAATGGGGCATCCCAGTTTTCGCAGGCCAGCCGGGTCTGGTGATCCTCGTGCCCGGGTTCGGACTCGGCATTGCTGTGATGTTCGATGAAGCTATCGGCAGAAAATATCCGGCCGAAGACGTCAGCCGTTTGCTCAATGATGCTGGTGTACGGAATCGCGTAAATGATGCGGCGCTTGCCATGTACTTTTGCATGATCGAAGGCGAAGGCAAGACTGGAGAGCGTCTTGCCTCCACCGGTGGGTACGGTCAGTGAAAAAATGCCGGGAGCAAGTGTGGACGCTTCCCGGCATTGGGCCAGGACTTCCGAGCGAGCTCGATTGATGGGCGTATCGGAAGCACCGGCGGCAAGCTGGTCCATGTGCGCGTCGAAGCGGGTTGATAGCGCCAGTAGCGTCGGGAAGGCCGCGCGCCGGTTCGCCACTTCAGTGTTCATGAACGCTTCCGTGTCAAGGAAGTCCGCGTCGACCAGCGTCGAGAAAAGCAGGCGCAACCACAGATGAAATCCCGCCGATCCACCGGGAACCATCTTTAAGTCCGGCTTGAAACCATCAAGAGAAAAAAGTGCAGGCGGTGCTTTTTCAAGCGCTTCTGCGAGTTCGCGCCTGGCGTCATCGCCGGCCATCCGGGCGGCCAGGTCATCCCAGTCATACAGGCCGGCATGGTGACTCGCAATCAGGTAGGCGAAGACACGGCCGGTGTGTTGGTGGCTGAAATAATTCAGGGCCCACAATGCACCGGCAGCCGAATGGGTCTTGTCGCGCGGTGTCGTGGATGATTCGCAATGTGCATCGGAGATTTCACGGATGTAGCGCTGGAATCCCGGGCGGTATTTGCCGAGATCATGCCAGCGGCCTGCAAGCCTGGCCCATTGTGCTGATGCGAATGGAGCGGCCATGTCTGCTGCGGCTTGGCCGACTTGCTCCAGGTGATCGATCAGTAGCTGGGCTTGGCCACCGGAGATATCGGGTCGGATTCGAGCGATCAGTGTGCTTGTCACGCGGCCCTCATTGAGTGATTGACGGTTGCAAATCGAACAACACTATAAGGTAGAAAAGATGGAAAAGTACTTAAAAGAAGTATTTATTTTGCAATATTTATTTGGCATGGTGCCGGCCTTAGTAACAAGGCGGCTGGGTTTTTCCAGGAATTTTTAGCGGGAAGGTAATGCAGGTTGGTGATGGAGCCGCTAGTGCAGGAGGGCCGGTCTTTATGCGTAGGTCATTGCCACAGGCGCTAGTATTGCCATCCGGTGCGCAATGGTGGATGGGCACTGGCTTTTTGTGCCTAGGCGTGCGCACCAAAAGCCATCGTCAAGT
>AEPR01000772.1 GCA_000195205.2 Oxalobacteraceae bacterium IMCC9480
TTGTGCCCACGCGCGCGAACCGGAAATGCCAGCCAAGCGTCTTGGGGTGCAAGAACCGCAGGGCATTGCACCCTACGATCTGGCTGATCACCGGGCAGAATCCAGCCTCGTCGGAACCGGCCGCGAAGGCCTTGCTGAAATTGCTCGGCCAAGACCAGCACTGCGGACCAGCACTGCGATTGCGCTGTCGCCAGCACGAACGCAATACCAGGCGCAACATACAGGTTCTGAACATGGCCTGAAGCCAAGTTAGCCCCGCCGGAGCGCATCGCCGGCGGGGCTTTTTATTACATCACCACGGAGCCACCATGAATCGCAGAAATTTCATCAAGTTGAGCGCCGCAGCAGGCGCCGTCGGCACCATCGCCGTGCCCGCCGATGCGGCCGGCGGCAAGATCAACCTGGTCGAGGCCGACGTCGCCCAATTGCAGGCCGCCATGCGCAGCGGTGCGCTGAGCTCGCGGACGCTGACCGCGCATTACCTGGCCCGCATCAAGGCTTTCGATAAATCCGGCCCGCATCTCAATGCCGTCATCGAGCGCAATCCCGATGCACTGGCGATTGCCGGCGCGCTCGATGCCGAGCGCAAAGCGACCGGTCCGCGCGGTCCGCTGCACGGCATCCCGGTCCTCATCAAAGACAACATCGCCACCGCGGATGCGATGCAAACGACCGCCGGTTCGTTCGCGCTGGTCGGTGCAAAAGCCCCGCGCGATGCGTTTCTGGTCACGCAATTGCGCGCTGCCGGTGCCGTCATCCTCGGCAAAACCAACCTGAGCGAATGGGCCAATATCCGCTCGACCCGCTCGACCTCGGGCTGGAGCGCGCGCGGCGGGCTGACCCGCAATCCGTATGCGCTGGATCGCAATACCAGCGGATCGAGTTCCGGTTCGGCCGCCGCCATCGCGGCCAGTCTTGCAGCGATTGCGGTCGGCACCGAAACCGATGGCTCGATCACTTCGCCGGCGTCGATTTGCGGGCTGGTCGGCCTCAAACCGACGGTCGGCCTGATCAGCCGCGACGGCATCATTCCGATCTCGCACAGCCAGGACACGCCCGGCCCGATGACCCGCAGCGTCGCCGACGCCGCCGTGCTGCTGGGCGCCATGACCGGCGTCGATGCACGCGATGCCGCCACCGCCGGCAGTGCCGGCAAAGCCCGCGACTACACCCGCTTTCTTGATGCCGATGGCTTGCGCGGTGCGCGTATTGGCGTCGTCACCAATGCCCGCTCCTCCCACCCGGCCGTGCAGGACATCGCCGACGCGGCGCTGCTGGTCCTGAAAGCCAGGGGCGCGATCCTGATCGACGTCGAACTGCCCAACATCAGCAAGTACGGCGACTCGGAACTGGAAGTGATGCTGTATGAACTGAAGGCCGACCTCAATGCCTATCTGGCCGAATTCGGGCAAGGCGCAGCGGTGCGTTCGCTCAAGGATGTGATCGCCTTCAACCTGATCCACCGGCCCATCGAGATGGGTTTTTTCGATCAAGAACTGTTCTTGCGGGCCGAGGCCAAGGGCGGGCTCGACAGCCAGGAATACCGTGATGCGCTGGCCAACAACCAGCGCTATTCGCGCGCCGAAGGGATCGACCAGGTGCTGACCGAATTCAAGCTCGATGCGCTGTTCGCACCGACCGGCGGACCGGCATGGCTGACCGATCCGGTCAATGCCGATCACTACGGCGAGAGTTTTTCGAGTCCGGCAGCGGTGGCCGGTTATCCGCACATCACGGTGCCGGCCGGCTACGTGGCGGGTCTGCCGGTGGGCGTGTCGTTTGTCGCCGGTGCGTATGCCGAAGGCATGCTGATCAAGCTGGCCTATGCCTATGAGCAGGCAACCCGGCATCGACGCGCGCCGACCTTCCCGGCCAGCGTGACGCCAAAATTCAGTTAGACTGCGCGCATGAAAATCCTGCCCCTGCGACGCCTGCTGGTCGTCTTCGTTGCCATCATCGGCGTGCTGTTTGCACAGCTGGCGCTGGCCGCGTACGCGTGTCCGGGGCAGACCAGCGCGATGGTCGTGCAGGCGATGCCTGATTGTGCCGGCATGGACCTGGCACAACCGGGGCTGTGCCATGCTTCCCAGCACGATGGGCATCAGGTGCCGGACAAACCCGGCACCCCGCATGCACCGCTCTTCATTCCGGCCGCACTGGTACGCCAACTGGTGCCCGCCACGCTGCCGGTACCACGTCGCATCCCGCCGGGATTCCTCCTCGCACGCACGACCGCACCGCCGAACACCATCCTGCACTGCCGCTTCCAGCTCTGATTTTTTCCGGTACTGACCCTGTCCGTGGTGACGCCCTGCGCGCCACCGTTGTGCCCTGTTATCCGGAGAAATCATGCGTCATTCGTTCGTCCTTTTTGCCAGCACCGTGCTGGCTGCCAGCGCACTGCACGCGGCCCCGCTCACGCTGGCAGCCGCCCAGCAGCAAGCCCTCGATTATTCCCGCCAGCTCG
>AEPR01000771.1 GCA_000195205.2 Oxalobacteraceae bacterium IMCC9480
TAAAAAATTAGGGTCAGAGTCAATTAATTTAATTGACTCTGACCCTGATTTTTAATTTTTGCGTCACTGCGGCCTCCGGAACTTTTACCTTCGGCTACGGACCAACCCGAGCGCTTGCCTAAACGCTTGCGGGGCTGGAGTATGCTCTGCCAACATTGCCGGAGTTCCGCGCCGGTTGTCTCCGACTAACACCCGATAGTTTTCTTTTCAGGAGCATCCATGCTGTCATGGTCTCTCCCTTCTTTTTCGTTGTCGCAGCCACTGCAATGGAATGCGCTGCTGCTGTTCGGCACGCTGCTGCTGTTTGGCTTGATCGCCGGCCATGTCGTCCAGAAAAGCAAGTGGATTCCCCGCCTGACCGGATACCTGCTGGTCGGGTTTGCGCTCGGTGGCGGTGGTTTGAACTGGCTGTCGGGCGATGTGTTGCAGGTGGCGAGCATCTTTGCCGACATGGCCATGGCGCTGGTGGTTTATCAGCTGGGCCGGTATGTCGACGTGCGCTGGCTACTGCGCGAGAAATGGTTGCTGGCCACCGTGCTGGCGTGTGCGGCGCTGTGCTTTGGATTTGTCTCGGTGGCCTTGCGCTGGTACGGCACCTCGACCACGCTGGCCTTGCTGGGCGGCGTGCTGGCCATTGCGACCGGACCGGCCGTGGTGCTGGTCGTATTGCGCGATCTGAAGGCCGAGGGCCAGATCACGCGGCGACTGGCGGCGATGACGGCGCTCAATAATATCGTCGCCTTGCTGGTGGCGTATGCCTTGCTGCCGGTAGTGGCCGCCGAGAGTGGCACGCCGCTGACGATGCTGGTGACGCACACGCTGTATTCGCTATTCGGCTCGGTCTTGCTGGCCACGCTGACCTACTGGCTGATGATGCCGCTGGCGCGCTGGCTGGGACGCCGCCGCAGCAGCCAGTTCGTGCTGGTGATCGCCGTGATCACGCTGACGATCGGTGCGGCCCATGCGTTGCAGTTGCCGGTCTTGCTGACGATGCTGATTTTTGCCGTGCTGTCGAAAAACCTCGACCGCCAATACGATCTGATGGAGCTTGAATTCGGCATCGCCAACGAGCTCTTCATTGTGATGCTGTTCATCAGCATCGGTGCCGGCATGCGCCTGTCTAGCCTGGCCACGATAGGCGGCGTCGTGGCGGTGCTGATCGTGGCGCGCTTTATCGCCAATGCGTGCGGGATTTTCCTGTTCTCAAAACCGGCCAGGCTGAGCCTGCGGCATTCGGCATTGCTGACGCTAGCTACCTTGCCGATGGCCGAAGCCGGCTTGGGGCTGGCCCAAATCAGTTACCTGTATCCGCACACCGCGGCCGAAATCGCCCCCTTGCTGGCCGGTTGCCTGATTGCGCTGGAATTTGTTGGTCCCGTCGCGACGCAGCTGGCCCTGAAATTGTCCGGCGAAAGCGGCCGCACCTGATGGAGAACCCGATGAACGCACCCGACCCGCGCTTGCCCGCCGCCATCCTGCCTTTCACGCCATCGACACCGTTCACGATGGGCATCGAGCTTGAGCTGCAATTGGTGAACCGGCGTAATTACAACCTGGCCACCGATGCGGTCGACCTGTGGGGCTTGATCGAGCCACGGCGCTTGCAGGACCAGATCAAGCTCGAAATCACGCAGGGCATGATCGAGCTCAATTCGAAAGTGCACACCCGCGTCGACGAGCTCGACGAGGAGCTCAAGCAGTTACGTCAGGCACTGGTCGACGGCGCGCAGCGGCTCAATATCGATGTCGCCGGTGGCGGCGCGCATCCGTTCCAGCGCTGGAACGAGCAGCGCATATCGCCAGACGAACGCTTTCATTATCTGCACAAGAAATACGGCTACCTAGCCAAGAGCTTCACCGTGTTCGGCCAGCACATCCATGTCGGCGTGCCCAACGGCGATGACGCGATGTACCTCACGCACGGCTTTGCGCGCTTCGTGCCGCACTTCATTGCGCTGTCGGCCGCGTCGCCGTTTTACCAGGGCGTCGATACCGAATTCGATTCGTCACGCAGCACCGTGGTGCGGGCCTTTCCGATGTCCGGCACGATGCCGGTGATGGCGACCTGGGCCGAGTTCGAACGCTACTACGATAACTTGCGCACAATCGGAGTGGTCAATAGCATCAAGGATTTTTACTGGGATATCCGGCCCAAGCCCGAATTCGGCACCGTTGAAATCCGCGTCTGCGATACGCCGCTGACCACCGGTCATGCCGCCTTGCTCGGCTGTTATGCGCAACTACTGGCACGCTGGCTACTGACCGAGCGGCCGCTGGTGATCAATGAGGATTTTTATCTGCTGTACCAGTACAACCGCTTCGAAGCCAGTCGCTACGGGCTCGAGGGTTGCATGGCAGTGCTCGATGAAAACGGCCGGCCCATGGCCAAGACCGCCATCGCGACGGATTTGCTGGACCGCCTGCAAGACCTGGCGCGCTACACGCAAAATGATGCCGAAGTCGATGCCTTGCGGCGCTTGCGCAAGCTGGCCTACGAAAGAGTCAACGATGCCGGCTGGCTGCGCAGCACCTTCCGTCAGCGCGGATCGCACAGCGACCTGATGCGCTTGTCATCGCAGTTGTGGATGACCGACGTGATGCCGGTGGTCTAGCGCGCAGCTGGCTTACAATCACGGTTTTTCCGAATCCGGGCGAGTTGATGGCAGAGCATGTTGACGTGGCAGTAATTGGTGCAGGCGCGGCCGGCATGATGACCGCAGCCGTGGCTGGCCAGCGCGGACGCAAGGTCGTGCTGATCGATCACGCCGAAAAGCTGGCCGAAAAAATCCGTATCTCCGGCGGCGGCCGCTGCAACTTCACCAACCTGCAAGCCAGCCCGGCCAATTTCCTGTCGCAGAACCCGCATTTTTGCAAAAGCGCGCTGTCGCGCTATACGCCGCAGGATTTTCTGAGCCTGATCAAGCGCTACCGGATTGGTTATCACGAAAAGCACAAGGGCCAGCTGTTCTGCGATAACTCGGCCGAAGACATCATTGCGATGCTTAAGGCCGAATGTGATGTCGGTCAAGTCAGTTGGCGCATGCCGTGCAAGGTCCATGGCATCAGCAAGGGCGAGGGCGGTTTTGTCATCGATACCGGTGCCGGCATGATCGAAGCTGCCAGCGTCGTGATCGCTACCGGCGGATTGTCGATCCCCAAGATAGGCGCGACTGATTTTGCGTATCGCATCGCCACGCAGTTCGGGCTCAAGATGATCCCGACGCGTCCGGCGCTGGTGCCGCTGACCTTTGATCCACAATCCTGGCAGCCATTTGTCGAGCTGGCCGGGATTGCGCTGGAAGTCGATGTCAGCACCGGCGCCAAAAAAACCCGCGCGGCGTTTCTCGAAGACCTGCTGTTCACGCATCGCGGTTTGTCCGGCCCGGCGGTGCTGCAGATTTCCAGTTTCTGGCAACCGGGCACACCGCTGATGCTCAACTTCCTGCCGCAAACCGACCTCGGTACCGAGCTGATCAACAGCAAGAGCAGCATCAAAAAAAACCTCGGCAACGTGCTCGCACAGCTGCTGCCCGCACGCTTGTCGGCCGGCTGGCTGGCCGCCAATGGCTTCGATCCGGAAGCCAAGCTGGCCGACATGCAAGACAAGCAATTGCGCCGGCTCGGCGATTCGCTCAATGCCTGGAGCGTGACGCCAAGCGGCTCGGAAGGCTACCGTAAGGCAGAGGTCACCGTCGGCGGTGTCGATACCCGCGAGTTGTCGCAGCAGAGCATGATGGCCACCAGCGTTCCCGGCTTGCATTTCGTGGGCGAAGCGGTTGACGTCACTGGCTGGCTGGGGGG
>AEPR01000770.1 GCA_000195205.2 Oxalobacteraceae bacterium IMCC9480
GGGTCATCTGGTTACGGCCGTACTGGATCTTGTTGCCATCGAGCCAGACAGCCACGTCATCGAGTGACTTTGCGTTGTCGATTATGACGCGCAACGGGTCACTGAAGTCTTTGGTGGCAATGACCAGCTGATTCATGTCAAACGATTTGCGCTGGGTAAAAAATTCGGGGTGCTTGGCGAAGTAATCGTCGATTTCGGATTTGGTTGGCTTTGCGATTTTTGCGACGCGGCCCTGGAGGTAGGCCTGCGCAAGGATCTGTGCCTTGGCGCGTTCGATGGCTTGCATGACTTTGGGATCGCGGTCGAGCTTGTTGGTCGTGGCTTCGTTCAGCAACAACTGACGGTCGACCAGGGCTTCAAGGACTTGCTTGCGGGCGGCTTCTTGTGCGGCCGGCGTTGGTTGTGGCGGGGTGCGACCCAGCTCTTCGTTGAGTTGCAGCACGGTGATCTCTTCACCATTGACGCGCACCAGCGACTGGCTGGCTTCTTTTTTCTTGTCGCCACCGCAGGCAGACAAGCCTAAGGCCAGCATCAGGACCATGGCGCTATAGGCCAAGTTTGATTTATTCATTTTTTAGGACCGCTTAGGCTTGTGAAACATCAAGAAGGCATTTGTTAAAGCGACATCATTATATTCGTCGCTTGCTGCATTTAGCACATAAAGTAATCGTCTTCCTTGCACCGGGTGACTTCGCTACCTTGCCAGAAAAAGCGCTTGCTCTTGTTACGGTTTGATGACTCCGGCAGCGTTTCTGCGTCGTCCTGATTGCATCACTACGAAACCCAGCACTAGTAGTAGCAATAAGCCGGCTTCCGGCAACGAAAAAGATGGGACCTTGGCGACGGTTTGCCGGTACGTCAGTTTGATGACGGACAGGTTATTTCCGATTATTTCTGCCAGCTGGTTACCGGATAGCGCATTGAATGAACCGGGAATGGTGTTGGTGGCGGCTATGTCGGCCGGCTGTTTTTTTTCACTGAAAGAAGCTGATGGCGCGCTTTCTGTTGTGCTGATTTTGATAATCGGGACGGCGGCGCTGGTAATGCCTGCCATCCCGAGGATGAGTGCTGCTAAGAGTAGCTGTAATTTGTTCATTTGGCAGGCCTTTTATTGGGTACTGCGTGCTTGCCAGTTGGGGTGGATGGCGACTGGGTTGCGTCGCTGTTGAGCTGGCTTGCTGATTTAAACAATTTTTGCTGCACTGCACTTTTTTTGGATAACCGAGAGATTGTTAGACAATTGGCGCTTATAACTGCATGAAATTTATGAGTTTTGACTTTACACAAGCATATTGGGCATGTCAATTATGGGATATCAATATAACAATTTATAACATTCTGCTGAGAGATGCTGATGCGGTGCAGCATGTTTTGTTTTGTTTGATGGGGCTGAGTTGGGTCGGTGGGGTAGTGGGCTTGGCGGGCGGATGTGAGGCGCTCGCGTGG
>AEPR01000769.1 GCA_000195205.2 Oxalobacteraceae bacterium IMCC9480
GGGCACGATGACCCTGTGCCCACCCTACGCATGCTTGCTGGTGGCGTCTGCCACCCGCAGCATCGGTGCCACCAGCAGCGCCAGCAAGGTGCAGCCGACCGCCAGATAACCGACCACATTGAAGTGCAGGATTTCGCCGGTCGGCGCGCGCGTGATGATCAATCCGGCGACTAGCGACGCCAGTCCGGCAAACGCCATCTGCACCGATGACACCAGGCTCATGAAGGTGCCGCGTATCTGCTGCGGCGCAATCGCACTGACCATCGCCATCGCCGGCACCATCCGCCCCGGCACCAGCACAAAGAAAATCGTCGAATTGATCAGCACCAGCCACCACGCGATCGGCACCAGGTGCGTCGTGATCAGCATCGGCACCAGCGACGCCAGCGCCACGCGGCGGAAGATGGCCGGCTTGCCGTATTTGTCGGCCAGACGGCCGATTGCCTGCGAGGTGAAAAAAGTCGCGGCGCCACCGCACAGATAGACCAGCGTGATGAATGATTCGGGCAAGCCGACATTGGTCGTCATGTACAGCGCGATATACGGAATCACCGTGAAGCCGCCCAGCATCATCAGCGCAATGAATAGAAAACCCTTCAGGTGTTCCGGATGCTTGGCCACCAGAAAAATCTGCTGGAAGATGTTGCCCTGGCGCGTGTGCCGCATGTGCCCGGTCAGGCTGGGCAGCAAGCGAAAGCCGATCACGAAAATCACCATCGACAGCGCGACGATAAAGAAAAACGGCGCGCGCCAGCCCAGCGACGGAATGTGATTTGCCAGCACCAGCCCGAGCGGCACGCCCGCCACAGTCGAGAGCGAAAACGCAGCCATCACGGTGCCCATCGCCTTGCCGCGCCGCTCGAACGGGATCACGTCAGCCACCATGGTTTGCACCATCGCACCGAGGATGCCGCCAAACGCGCCGGCCAGCGCACGCGCCACCAGCAATTGCGGAAAGGTCTGCGCCAGTCCGCAGCACAGCGTCGCCAGCATGAACAGCACGTACAGCGTCAGGGTCAGCTTGCGCCGGTCGAAGCGTTCGATGTAGGTCGCTGCCAGCAAACCCGAGATCGCTGCCGTGAACGTGTACGACGACAGCAGCAGGCCGAACTGATGGGTATCGATCTGCAGCACCCGGAGCAGTTGCGGACCGAGCGGCATCATGATCATGAAGTCGAGGATGTGGGTGAACTGGATGCCGGCCAGCGTCAGCAGGACCAGCCATTCTTTGCGGGGAGTCAGTCGGGTTGGCGGTGTAGTCACGGTGTAGTGCGCATCATCAGAGAGGACAGGACGGCATGGTAGCAGCATGGCGGGATGGCGAGGTGCGACGTAAATAAATTTCCTGAGCTCAATAAAAGTCGCTTACTCTTGCGTAGGAAATAAAACCGCGAGTAGACATTGTCGGGTGACTGATGTCTGCGTCCGGGTTGACAAGTCCGATCGCTGGCGATGGCGTGTCATGGTGCGGGCAGGTCTGGCAACGGCAAATGCTGAAGCAGGATGTGGCTGTTTTTAATGGATGGCAAGGCGGGTGCCGGCACGACTTCCGGCATCGGCGAGTGGAAAAGGCGTCAAATGCAAGCGCATCGAGATACACCGCTACAAGTGTCGAATGGCAGTGCCGGGTTCGGTAACTTTTTTAAGTATCACGGTTGGCTGTCACCGGGCGTGCGTCTGTTTCGCAGCATCCGTTTCCAGGCCAAGGCGCTGTGGATTGCGCTGGCGTTTATCGCACCGCTACTGATGACCTT
>AEPR01000768.1 GCA_000195205.2 Oxalobacteraceae bacterium IMCC9480
CTTGTAGAGCAGCGCCGTGCGGCGGTTGCGGCGCGTGGACGCGTCGCCGTGAACTGCCGCGTACGCCTCAAGCTGCTCGGCTTGCGAGAAGTCCTCGATACCCCGCTCAACAACAAAGTCGTCCAGGCTGGGCAGCTCCGGCGCGTCATCCCCTATCCTGGAAAGATCGAGCAGCACTAGGCGTGCGGTGCCGGGGCGCTGATGACGGCGCGCGGCAGCAGCAAAAGCGTCGCGCATCCACGCGATGGTACGGCGCACCGAACTGGTATCGCGATGGTCGCCCTCGATGCGCAGGTAGCGGTGCCAGCTCGCGCCCGTGTCCAGTCCTTCGATGAGCGCGCGCATGAACGCAAAATGACCGATGTGCAGCCGGCGCGGGACCGGTTGTACCCGCTGCAGCACCGGTACCGGAGAACGATCTGTCGGCGGCAGGCCAGCATTGGCGTCGGCCGGGGTGGTCGTTGTGGTGGCCGGATCACGCATGGATGTACGCCGCGTCTCGCAGCCGCGTGGCCGCAGCGGCGATCACTGGCCGAATCACTGACGTGAGCTCATTCCACCACGCCACCGACGCGTTGTTGCCGATGTTCGCAGGGATAGCAGAGCGAGGAATCTGTTGGATGGTGGTGAGTGACATGGGCTTTATAGGTGGTGTTGTGGGGGCGATATGGTCGATCAACAGCGTGTCGGTAGGATCCCTGCCCTGCCCGCAAGCCGTTACCTGACGCGGGTTGCGGGCGGGTGGTGCCTAGATGCTTTGATTCTACCGGGTTTTCTCTTATGAATGATAATTGGACTTATCATCAATAGATGGTAAGTATCGAAACCAGTTTGACAACAAAAATGGGAAGCACGTTCACGCAACTATCACTGTAAAACCACGCCGAGATACCTACCCGCGCAGCCGATAACCCCGCTGCTGCCGGCGTCGCGTAATCACCTCAATGACCGCCAGCCCCGCAGCAACATTCGGCACCACGGTACTTTTACCGCCACCACGCTCACTGACACGTCTGCCCCAGGCTTGGCAGAGTACCCAGGTGCCAAACAGATCACGACTTAACAGCACCGTATAGACACGCGTATCTGTGACGAAACGACGCCACAGCGGGTTGTCAGACATCACGTCCAGCGACTGCGTCAGCGTGTCAGCAGTATCAATCATAGGTGGTTACCTCGCCATGAGATGACTCATTCAGGCACAAAAGACTACACTTAGTCATTACTGCGTAACGATGATGTCGTCACATCAAACTTGCCGTCGTAATACTCGGCCTGCCCGTTCGGATAGAACGAGACGCGGTTGACGGTTTCCGTTTCGGCGTCGATTAGCAATCGCTCAAGCAGTGCTCGCTGCGTTACGCCGTAACACTTTGCAAAACGCTCCAGTGCCCGTTTGGCGTGCAGGCTGACCACCTGGTTGATGCGCTCACAGTGGCCCTCTTCGTCCTGCAGATGACGCTTGCGGTAAGCGGATTGACGGCTTGCATTGCTGGTGACCATAGGTATCGTCCTCGATGACATCTTCACGTAGTGGCTACGTTACGCAGTAA
>AEPR01000767.1 GCA_000195205.2 Oxalobacteraceae bacterium IMCC9480
ACACCGCCGCGCTGTTCGCCGACAACGCCGCCTTCACGACTCCCGGCCCGGAATTGCTGGCCTTCCTGTACGACCGCCTGCGCGGCCTGCTGCGCGAGCGCGGTTTCACGCCCAATGAAATCGAAGCCGTCGTGGCCCAGCAACCGGATGTGCTCGAGAACATCATCGACCGCCTCGATGCCGTGCACGCGTTTGCCGCGCTGCCCGAAGCCGAGTCACTGGCCGCCGCCAACAAGCGCATCACCAACATCCTGAAGAAGACCGAGGGCATACCGGGACCGGTGCACACCGGCCTGTTGCGCGAAGTTGCCGAAGAAGCGCTGTATGGCGCAATGGCGCTGCTGCAACCGCATGTCGATGCAGCATTCGCCAAGGGCGACTTCAGTGGCACGCTGCTGTCGCTGGCGCAGCTGCGCCACAACGTCGATGCCTTCTTCAAAGATGTGATGGTGATGGACGAAGACGCCCAATTACGCGCCAACCGGATCGCGCTGCTGTCGCAATTGCACGCGATGATGAACCGCGTGGCCGACATTTCGAAACTGGCGGCATGAGCGAGCGCACCCCGCCCGTCAAGCTGATCATCCTCGACCGGGATGGCGTGATCAACCAGGATTCGGACGCCTTCATCAAATCGCCCGCCGAATGGATCCCGCTGCCCGGCGCGATGGAAGCGATCGCGCGCCTGAACCAGGCCGATTACCGCGTGGTCGTGGCGACCAACCAATCGGGTCTGGCGCGGGGGCTATTCACCATGCCTACGCTCAATGCCATCCACCAGAAGATGCATGCCGCCGCGCAGCTGGTCGGCGCGGAGATCGACGCGGTGTTCTTTTGCCCGCACGCTGCCGACGACAATTGCGATTGCCGCAAACCCAAGCCGGGCCTGCTCCATGAAATCGCCTTGCGTTACGGCGTTGACCTCAAGGGCGTGCCGACCATCGGGGACTCGCTGCGCGACCTGCAAGCGGGGTTCCTGGTGGGTTGCGTGCCGTATCTGGTGCGTACCGGCAAGGGCTTCAACACCGAAGCCAAGGGCGGCCTGCCGCCAGGCACTATCGTCTTTGACAACCTGTCGGTCGCTGTCGACCACTTGCTGCTGCCGACCTGATTCAACATTTATTTTTCCGGAGTTCTGATGTCGCGTTTCATCCTGCTGTTACGGTCGCTGGTCTTTCTTGTTGTGCAGGTCGTCGTCACGGTGCCGTGGGCCTGCATCTGCTTTCTGGCCTTGCCGCTGCCGTATCCGGCGCGCTACTTCATCACGTCGCGCTGGAATGTGTTCGTCATCTGGCTGGCCAAGGTGGTCTGCGGCATCCGCTATGAAGTGCGCGGCCGCGCCAATCTGCCGGATGCGCCGGTGATCCTGCTGTGCAAGCACCAGTCAGCATGGGAGACAATTTTCCTGCTGGCCGACATGCCGCGTCCGCTCATCTTCGTGCTCAAGAAAGAACTGCTGTATGTGCCCTTCTTCGGCTGGGCGCTGGCACTGCTGCGCATGATCCCGATCGATCGCAGCAACGGTCGCGATGCCTTTGCCCAGGTCGTGGTGCAAGGTCGCCAGCGGCTGGCCGATGGTCAGTGGGTCATCATGTTCCCGGAGGGCACCCGTACCGAAGTCGGTAGCCAGGGCAAATACAAGGGCGGCGGCTCCCGCCTGGCCATCGAAACCGGCACCGTGGTCGTGCCGATCGCCGTCAATGCCGGCGAGTGCTGGCCAAAAAATTCATTCATCAAGAAACCCGGCCTGGTCACCGTGTCGATAGGCGCACCGATTTCGCCGGAAGGCAAGACCCCTGCCGAGTTGATGCAGGCCGTCGAAAACTGGATAGAGTCCGAAATGCGGGTTATTTCGCCAACGATGTACGCCACGCCGTTCATCAAAAAATAAGCCCTATCACCGAGCGATCCGTCCGGACTTGAGCCACCAACCCTCCTCAGCGGCTTTACCCGAGCCGCAACTGAACCTGTTCGCGGCAGAGCTCACGCCGGGCACCGACCTGCCGGCAGCGCTGCCGAAGCGACGCCTGCATGTCGGCAATCACATCCTCGAATTCACGCTGCGACGCTCGAACCGTCGCAGCATCGGCTTCATCATCGACGACGACGGCCTGCGCGTCACTGCGCCGCGCTGGGTCACGGTCACGGAGATCGACAATGCGATCCGCGACAAGCAGCACTGGATACTGACCAAGCTGGCCGAACGGCGCGAGCGTAGTGCGCGCACCCGGCCGGCCGCGATGCAGTGGATCGATGGCGCGACGCTGCCGTATCTGGGTAGCCCGCTGACGCTGCGCTTGCGGGCGCTGCAGGACAAAGTGATCCGCCATGACGACGCCACGTCAGAACTGATCGTCTGCCTGCCGGCCGGCAGCACCGAACAGCAACTCAAGGACCGTGTGCAAGCCTGGCTGCAAGTCGAAGCGCGCCGTCTGTTCGGCGAACGCTTGCCGTTGTATGCGGCGCGGCTGGGCGTGAGCTACCGCTCGTACACGCTGTCGTCCGCGACCCGGCAATGGGGCTCTTGCACGGCGGATGGGCGTATCCGGCTAAACTGGCGGCTGATCCATTTTTCGCTGCCGCTGATCGACTACGTGGTTGCGCACGAACTGGCGCATCTGCGCGAAATGAACCACGGTCCGCAATTCTGGGCCACCGTGCAATCAATTTTCCCGGAGTTCGAATCGGCGCGCAAAATGCTGCGCCAGCAGGCACCGGCAACCTTGCCTCTGTGCTGATTTTCCTGTCGCCCGCAGCCTGATGCGGACGACGCCAAGGCACCATCCACTTTTTTCCGGAGATATCCATGCGATTCCTACACACCATGCTGCGCGTCGGCCATCTGCAACGCTCTATCGATTTTTATACCAAGGTGCTGGGCATGAAGCTGCTGCGCACCAGCGATAACCCATCGCAAAAATACACGCTGGCCTTCGTCGGCTACGGCACCAATCCGGACCATGCCGAACTCGAACTGACCTGGAACTATGAGGTCGACAGCTACGAGATGGGCGCGGCATACGGTCATATCGCCATCGGCATGGGCGATGTCGCGCAGGCCTGCATCGACATCCGCGCCAACGGCGGCAAGGTGG
>AEPR01000766.1 GCA_000195205.2 Oxalobacteraceae bacterium IMCC9480
ATCCGCACCGACGCCGACCTGGTCAACAGCGGCACGATCGCCGCCAGCGGCAAGCTCACGCTCGTGGCCGGGGGCGACCTGGTCAATCAGGGCGGACGGCTCAGCGGCCAGGACATCGTCGCGCGCGCCAGCAATGATCTGAAGAACCTGTCCGGCGTGATCCAGGGCAACGGAACCGACAGCCGCGTGACGCTGCTGGCCGGACGCGACGTGGTCATCGAGACCCGCACCATCGACACCGCCAACGCCAGTGGCAACAGTACCCGCAGCGCCATCGACCGCA
>AEPR01000765.1 GCA_000195205.2 Oxalobacteraceae bacterium IMCC9480
CTTTACCTGACCTGCCGGTACCCGCCGGCTGCCATCGTACCCAACCGTGGGAAACACAACATGTCCGATCTGCCGCAAGCCTCCCGTCGCCAGCTGCTCAAATTTTTGGGCTGCGCTCCCATGCTGCCACTCGGCGCTTTCGCCTCCACTTCCTTGCTCGCTGGTTGCGGCGGGACCAGTTCATCGGTGGCACCATCGGTCTCGGAATTTCTGTCGGTTTCGTTTTCGGCGATGCCCGCACCGTCGCTGGCCAACGCTGCTGCCATGGCCACGACAACCGTCGGGTCCAGCATGAACGTGCTCTATGCAGACAACACGACGGTCAGTTTCAAGCTGGCTTACCAGCCCTTCTTCCTTACCGGCGACGTGGTCTCCAACGGTGCCGGCGGCACCATCCTCAGCGGCGGTTATGTCGACATCAATAACCAGCCCATCCTCGACCGCTCGGTAGCCGGCAAATCGCCCCAGTATTATTCGGATGCGCCGGACGGCACGTCGCTGCTGTCGCTGGCCAACCCGACGGTGACCGGCCTCAAGGGCAAGGCCGTCTTCGCGGTGGTCCAGTTCGAATACACGACGCGCGACCAGGCCGGTGACAGTCTGTATGGCCGCTTGCCCTCGCCGATTGCCGTGCTGACGCTGGACCAGGATCAGGTCACCGGCAAACTCACGCTGGTCAGCTATGCCAACGTCAATACCGCCAGCGTCCATGGCCTGTGGATCACCTGCGGCTCCAGCCTGTCGCCATGGAACACCCATCTATCGAGCGAGGAATACGAACCGGACGCCACCACGGCCGCGACCGATGCGCAATTCAAGGCATTCAGCCAGAACCTGTTCGGCAATGAGACGACCGCCAACCCTTACCACTATGGCCATCTGCCGGAAGTCACCGTGAACCCCAACGGCACCGGCTCGATCAAGAAGCATTACTGCCTGGGCCGGATTTCGCATGAACTGGTGCAAGTCATGCCGGACAACCGCACCGTCCTGATGGGCGATGACGCCACCAACAGCGGCCTGTTCGTCTTCGTCGCCGACCGCGAAAAAGACCTGTCGTCGGGCACGCTGTATGTCGGCAAGCTGGGCACCGGTTTCTCGATCGACCCGGCGGCAGCGGGCGCTGCCATTACCTGGATCAATCTCGGCCACGCCACCAGCGCCGAGATCGAAGCGCTGGCCAATTCGCTGACCTCGACCGACATCATGACGGTCGTCACGGCCGATCCTGCCGACGCCACCTTTACCAAGGTATTCGTCGGTGGCACTGCCAACTGGATCAAGGTCAAGCCCGGCATGGAAAAAGCCGCTGCCTTCTTGGAGACGCATCGCTATGCCTACCTCGCCGGCGGCAGCATGGGCTTTTCGAAAATGGAAGGCACCACCGTCAACATCAAGGACAAGATCGCTTACTCGGCACTGCAAAACATGCAGGACTCGATGGTCACCACCGGCAAGGGCTGGAACGCCGCCAGCGGCATCGCGCTCAACAAGGCCCTGATCGCCGGCGGCATCATGGCGCACACGCTCACGGGTGGGCAAAAGGACCAGGGCGGCGTGGCGATCAACAGCGAATGGATGCCGGTGCAGATCAAGGCCTTGCTGGTCGGCGAAGACATCTCTCCCGATGCGCTGGGCAACAAAGCCAATCCCGACAAGATCGGCAACCCGGACAACATCAAGTTTTCGGAAGCCATGCGCACGCTGTTCATCGGCGAGGACAGCGGCTCGCACGTCAACAACTTTGTCTGGGCCTACCACATCGATACCAAGGTGCTGTCACGCCTGCTGTCGATGCCCTCCGGTGCCGAGGCAACCGGGCTGCATGTGGCCGATAACATCAATGGCTGGACCTACATCTTGAGCAATTTCCAGCATGCGGGTGACTGGAGTTCGCTGCATGCAAAAGTACAGCCGACGCTGGACCCGCTGGTGCGCGCCAATTACAAGGATCGTTATGGCGCGGCTG
>AEPR01000764.1 GCA_000195205.2 Oxalobacteraceae bacterium IMCC9480
CATGAGCCACGAAATCCGCTCGCCGCTCAACGCCATCCTCGGTCTGGCCTACCTGCTCGAACAATCCGCGCTGGAGCGCGATGCCGGCGCAATGGTGGCAAAAATCCGTAACTCCGGCCGCATGCTGCTCGGGATCATCAACGACATCCTCGATGTCTCGAAGATCGATGCCGGTCACATGGTTATCGAACACGCGCAGTTCCAGCTGGCCGATGTCATCGACAACCTGGCCGGCAGCATGGGCATCGCCGCCGGCGACAAGCACCTGGAACTGCTGATCCGGCCGCTGCCTGCGGGTGTCACGCTGCTGACCGGCGATGCCTTGCGCCTGGAACAGGTGCTGGTCAACCTGACCAGCAATGCGATCAAGTTCACCGCAGCCGGCCGGGTTGAATTGCGTGTCGCGCTGGCCGGGCGCAGCGAGGACCGGCTGACGCTGCGTTTTTCGGTGCTCGACACCGGCATCGGCATCGCCCCCGAGCTGCAGGATGACGTGTTTTCCGCCTTCACCCAGGCCGACAGTTCGACCACGCGGCGCTTCGGCGGCACCGGCCTGGGCCTGACCATCTGCCGCCAGCTGGTCGGCCTGATGGGCGGCGAAATCGGTATGCACAGCACGCCCGGCACCGGCAGTGAATTCTGGTTTACGGTGCCGCTGCAACAGGACCGCAGCGCGCCCGACATCACCAGCGCGCACCGGCTCAATGCGCTGATCGCCGATGACAGCGACATCGCCCTGAAAAACCTCGACGACATCGCCAGCGGCCTGGGCTGGGACGTCACCACCCGCAAGTCCGGCGACGCCGTGCTCGCGCAACTGCTGGAACAGCGCGAAGACCTGCTGCCGGAAGTCATCGTGCTGGACTGGAAAATGCCCGGCGCAATGGACGGCCTGGCCACTGCGCGTGCCATCCGTGCCGCGCTGCCACCGGAGCGCTGCCCGATCGTGATCATGGCCACCGCGTACTCGCTGCGCGGACTGGCCAGCATCGCCGGCACCGACCTGGTCGATGCCATCCTGTCAAAGCCGGTCACGGCATCGACGCTCTACAACGCCGTCACCGAAGCGCAGCACAAGCGTGGCAACGGCAGCACCCTGCAGGACACCGCCCGGCTGAGCACGCTGCATGAGCTGGCCGGCATCCGCGTGCTGATCGTCGACGACAGCGAGATCAACCGCGATGTCGCCCTGCGCATCCTGTCGGACCAGGGCGCGCTGGTCACGCTGGCGGTCGATGGAAAAGCCGCGCTGGATTGGCTGATGGCGCACCCCGACGACGTCGATCTGGTGTTGATGGATGTCCAGATGCCGGTCATGGATGGCATCGAAGCGACACGCCGGCTGCGTCGCCTGCCGCAATTCGATGACCTGCCGGTGGTCGCACTGACGGCCGGCGCATTCAAGTCACAGCAGGACGCCGCGCAAGCGGCAGGCATGAATCATTTCATCAGCAAGCCGTTCGATGTGCCAAGTACGGTGGCGCTGATACGGCGCCTGCATCGTGCGCCGGCGCAGCAGCCGCCCGTGGTGCCTGCCGCGCTCGCAGTGATGGATGTCGCGCGTGGTTTGCAACTGTGGTCCACCGTGCCGGCATATCGCGATTACCTGCAACGCTTTGCCCGCAGCTATGCCGGTGCAATCGACAGTATCAACACCAGCCTGGTTATCGATGACCACGCTGCGGCTGCCGCCCTGGCACACAAACTGGCCGGCGATGCCGCCAACCTGGCACTGCCCGATATCCACCGGCTGGCCGGCAAAGCCGAGCGTGTGCTGCTCGAACGGCGTGACCCGACCACTGTGCTGGTCAAGCTGGACACCGCGCTGCAGCAAGCCTTCGCCGCGATCGACCGGTTTGCGCAGGGAGCGGATCGCTGATGGCGCGCGCCATGCCGGCACGGCCCCTGGTGATCATGGGATTTGTCCTGGTCATGACCAGCCTCGGCCTGCTCAGTGCCAGTACCTGGCAGGCCGACAAACAGCTGGCGTCCGCCACCGGTCTGGTCGCACATACGCTCGAAGTGCTGACCACGCTGGAACAGATCAAGAGCCACATGGCGCAAGCCGAATCGGCCCAGCGCGGCTATTTTTTACAGCAGCAACCATCGTTTCTGCATGACCGCGAAGCCGCGCTTGATGCCGTATGGGCCGGCATCGTCACGATCGAACGGCTGGCACGCGACAACCCCGCACAAGGCGAACGCATCACCAACCTGCGCAGGCTGTTCGTCGACCAGAACGCGGTGTTCACCGAGGCCCGGCTGCTGCAGCAACCGGGTCAGTTTTCCCGGCAGGATGCGTACTTTGTCAGCGGTGAACTGGCCTGGAATCCCCTCGAAGAACAGACCGACGGCATCCGCATCACCGAAAACAATTTGCTGGTTACGCGCATCGCCGATGCCGCCAGCAGCAGCCGTACGGCCCGGCTCAGTTTTGCGCTACTAATGGGTCTGTTGTCGGTGGTGATGTACCTGCTGCTATGGCATGCCTACCGTGATATCGGTCGCCAGCGGCGTACCGACGATGAACTGCTGCTGCGCCAGCAAGCGCGCGAAAAAGCCGAAGCCGCCGACCGCAGCAAGTCCGTCTTCCTCGCCAACATGAGCCACGAAATCCGCTCGCCG
>AEPR01000763.1 GCA_000195205.2 Oxalobacteraceae bacterium IMCC9480
GCCTGTCGAAGGAAGCCTGTCGAAGGCGCATCGTCCGCCACGTCCTCAAGAAGCTCACGGCGACCGAACGCCAGCACAACACCCGACCCACCAAAGCAACATCCCACACCCTCCCTACCAGCCACCCGAATCCTCTACAATGCAGGATTCCGTTTCATTCACCTCATCTGCCCCCATGCGTCGTCAAAACAAACCCGGTTCCCACAAACTCTCCGCCGACGGCCAGCGTCTGGCGAGCTTCGCCTCCGCAGTCGTGCTGTCATCAAGCCGCATCGAAGAGCGCGGCTGGGAAAGCCAGCTCGATGCCTTGCTGCAAAAGCTGCTGAAAGCCGATCATCAGGACACCATCGATGGCGCGCTCGATCTGCTGTTCCAATCCGATGCGATCGCCTACGACGTGCTGATGGAAGCGGCCGAAGCCAATAGCGAATCGGCTGTCCTCGAACACGATGACCAACTCTATGACGCGTTACTGCTGGCCGTGCCAGTGCTGGCATGGACCCGTTTTTCGATTGCCTCCGGCCCGATTCCGGCTGATCTGGTCCTGACACTGAGCGCCCATCTGCAGGCCCACGTGCTGGCACCCGACGTGAAGATCGCGATGGCACCGACCCTGTTTGCGATCGATCAGTTGCCGCGCTCGCATGTCGAAACCTGGACCGTGACCCAGCGCCTGGCCCAGGCCGCACTCAAACACACCGCCTTGCGTACGCCTACCGGCGTACCGGAAACCGCGCCCTTCCTGGCCGATACGCGCTACCTGCTGGTCGCCGTCGTGGTGCCGGCCGGTGCGCCACTGATGCGCTGGCAAGCCTCGCTCGACCTGGCCGACCGCGACCTCGCGCTGGCACAGTGGCAAGCTCAGGCATTGCCGAACATTACCCGGCTGCTGCCCGGCTGCGGCATCGAGTTGCTGTTGCCCGAGGCGTATTACGTCGCCTGTCGCGAAGGCGACCGCCAAATCCGTCCGGCCTCGATCAGCGCTGCCGTGCATTTTCTGCACCACACGCTGGCCATCGAAGCACGCGACCTGCAAGCGAGCATCGGCAGCTTCGGCGAAGACACCATCGATGGCCGTGCCGACGAATACCGGATCGGTTTCAGTACCGGCAAGGACGGCGATGTTGTCTATGGCGTGGTCTGGCCGCTGTATGGCGAAGAGGACGAAGAAGATGCAGGCGATCCGGCCGCCCTGCCGTTGCAGCGACTGGCCGCCGGCGAAGTGCCGCATCCGACACCGCTCGAAGAAATCACCACGCTGTTGCGTGATGCCGGCATCACCCGCATCACGCAGCATCCGGATCGCTTCCCGCTCGAATTCTGCGATGACTGCGGTGCGCCGTTATTCCCGGATCCGGATGCCGAACTGGTCCATGCCGAAATGCCCGAGGACGTACCGCAAGGCACGACCCATTTCCACTAACTTGATCGAGCAACGCTCACCGGGGAATCCATGGATCGTGATGCACTGCTGACGACTACCCGGGAAGAATTCTTGCGCGCCTTCACGCTGGCAGTCGACCCGGCGTTGCCACGCTCGGCCGCCACCTTGCTGCGCAATGCCGAAGCCACGTTTTCAGCGCCTGAGCAGCGCCGCCTGCTGGGAGCCTACGGCCTGATCCGCGAATGCGAGGCCGAGCTCAACAGCCACATGCGCCACAGCATGGACCAGCTGCTCAACCGCAGTTTCCAAACGACCTACAGCACGTTCCGTCCCTCCTTCATTGACAGCTATGGCAGCGGCGGACTGACGCTGCTCGACACCGGTGTCCACGAAGACCTGCTGCGCATCAACGACGTCACTGCGCGCTTCCGGCACGCCGCCGATAGCCAGTTACGCGACCTCAATATCCGCATCGCGATCCTGTTCGAACAGGACCGCATCAATGAACGCGAGAACCCGTTCCGGCCCTTCCTGCTATCGCGCGCCATGGCCACTGCGATCGACAATCTGGGTCAGCCGGTCGATACCAACAGCACGCTGTTCGACCGCCTGGCCGAAGACATGCGCAGCGAGATCACGGCCATCTACGATGCTGTCAACGCCCACCTCGCCAGCCATGGCATCGCGGCCCAACTGCAACTCAAAATACAAAAGTCCAGCGAGGCCACCGATGCAGGCACCGCGCGCGACACCGGCGACACCGGCGAACCGGCCGCCAGAGCAATCGATCCGCTGCGGGTCGACACCGGTGCGCGTGCCCTGTCCAGCGACACGCCGCGCAGCCGGGTCGAGCAACTGGTCGACCTCGTGCGCCAAATCACGCGGCCGTTCACGGCAAGCGCTGGCAGTAATGAAAGCGTACTCAAGCAAGACCCCCGCGACCCGGCCGGCAACAACTGGCCGGAGTCGCAAGGACTGGTCGCCTCGCTACAAAAACTGTTCTCCGGCACAGCGGCCCCGATGGCGCTGGACGGTGCCGCAGCGCCGTCCGGTGAATCGCCCGCCGCCCCCGCCAACCGGCCCGTCAGTGCCCCGCTGCGCGAGTCGCTCGACGGCCTGATGAGCAACGCCGTACCCGATGCCGGACAGATGGCGCTGGCGGGCGGCGATGTGCGCAACCTGATTTTCGAGCAGCGCGAAGCACTCAGCGCCGCAGCCGCCGACGGCCATGAACAGATGACCATCGATGTCGTCGCGATGCTGTTCGAATTCATCCTGCGCGATCCGCAAATCCCGGCCGAAGTGCGGGCCCAGCTGGGGCGCTTGCAATTCCTGGTGCTCAAGGTCGCCTTGCGCGAAAGCACGCTGCTGACCCACAAGAGTCATCCGGCGCGGCTGCTGGTGAACCGGATCGGATCGATCTCGATCGGCCTCAAGCAAATCGATCCCGGTGGCGCGCGCGTCAGCGCCGAAATCTGCCGCATCGTCGAGACCCTGCTGGCCGACCGCAGCGACAATGCCGACCTGTTTACCGCCATGCTGGACCAGTTCGATGCCTTCATTGCGCAGGAATTGCGCGGCAATGACAGCCCGGTCGACCACGCCATTGAGGCCCTCGAAAAAGCCCGCAGCCGCACGCTGCGTTTTGCCCACCTCGGCGCCAGTCTCGCCGAGATACTGTCCGGCCTCGACATTGATCCCTTCCTGCGCGACTTCCTGAGCACGACCTGGGTGCGGGTCATCGAACGCGCCGAGCGCCAGCACGGCACCACCGCCGGGCGCTTCCGCCAACTGGTACCGGACCTGCTGTGGAGCATCGTGCCAAAGAACACGGCGGCACAACGCAGCAAGCTGATCGCCATGCTGCCCGCTCTGGTCGGCACGCTGCGCGAAGGCATGCTGCAAGAAAACCTGAGCGGCATCGACCGGTTGGCCGTACTGAACTGGCTGGTCGACGTCCATAGCCTGGCATTGCGCGGGTCCGATACCGCTGCGGCCGACCTGCCACTGGAAGCGATGCAGCTGCGTTTCGCGCTCTTCACGAATGAGCCGGACACCGCAAGCGGCAGCTCGCAGGAATCCACCGCGACGGCGGACAGCGATCCGCATCACGAAGGCTTCCTTGCCGAAGCACTGCAGGAAACCGATGCCGAGCTGGAGTTGCTCGATCCGCAGTTCGACCACGAGGCGGACACAAGCACACCGGAGCGCACGCAACCGGAAACCGACGAGGTACTCGAACGGCTGCGCAGCGGCGTCGCCATCGATATCACGCTGGGGGCGATCCCCGGCACCGGCCGGCTGCACTGGATCGACCACGCCAGTACGACGCTGGTGCTGCAAATGGATGGCCACCCTGCCCCATCGATGATGAGCGTGCGGATGTTCCTGCGCCTGCTTGGGCTGGGTCGCGTCGGCTTCAGCGAAACCGCACCGCTGTTCGAACGGGCCGTGCATGCGCTGATGCTGTCGGCGCAGCAGATGGAAAAAACGCCGGTCTGAAAAGGGGCCGGGCGTTCTTGCCTCTTATTTTTATTTCCATAAAGCACCACCCCCTTTCCGATGACCCGTCGCTATAGAATAGCGACCGTCCCTCTATCCGGAAAAAAACATGATCCCTCAATTCATCCGCGACCTGACCATCGGCAAACGCCTCGGTCTCGGTTTCGCTGTGTTGCTGATGCTATCGATGGCCACCACCGCTATTGGCATCACCCGACTCAATGCTGTCGCCAGCGCCACCCGCGAACTGCTGAAAGAACCGCTCGCCACCGAGCGCCTGGTGAGTGACTGGAATCGCAATATCAGCGCCGGCGTGCGTCGCACCTCAGCCATCGCCCGCAGCAGCGACCCGTCGCTGGCTACCTTTTTTGCCGAAGACCAGGCCAGCTCGACAAAAAATTCCAGCGAATTACAAAAGGCCATCGGCGAGCGCATGCGCACCGTGCGCGAAAAAGCCGTGTTCGCCGAAGTCGGTGAACTGCGCAAGGTCTACCTGTCCAGCCGGGATCAGATCGTGGCCCTGAAAAAAGAAGGCAAGCTCGACGAAGCCAACCAACTGCTGGACCAGACCTTCACGCCGGCAGCCAAAAACTATCTGATCAAGATCGACGAGTTACAAGGCGAAGAGCGCCGCCAGATCGACCAGACCGCCATCGATATCGAAGCCAGTTACGAAGCCGGCCGCAACCTGATGCTGATACTCGCGGTCGTCATGCTGATCCAGGGCGTGCTGGTGTCGTGGCTGCTGAGCCGCTCGATCACCGGACCGCTGGCCAATGCCGTACGCTTCGCACGGGAAGTCGCCAGTGGCAACCTGACGGCCACCATCCACAGTGATCGCCGCGACGAAAGCGGCCAGTTGACCGATGCCTTGCAAACGATGGTGACGAACCTGTCGACACTGGTGACCGGCGTGCGTATTGCGACCGACAACATCAGCGTCTCTGCGCAGCAAATCGCCTCCGGCAATGCCGACCTGTCCAACCGCACCGAATCGCAGGCCAGTTCGCTCGAAGAAACCGCCAGTTCGATGGAAGAGCTGACCAGTACCGTGCGGCAGAATGCCGATCACGCGCAGCAGGCTACCCAGCTTGCGGTCGTGGCCAGCGGCGTGGCGGTCAGGGGCGGTGCCGTGGTGCGCCAGGTGGTCACGACGATGGCGGCCATCAACGACAGTTCGCGCAAGATCGTCGACATCATCGGC
>AEPR01000762.1 GCA_000195205.2 Oxalobacteraceae bacterium IMCC9480
CAGCCGAGGCGCTGTTGTACGGCATCATGCAGCTGCAAAACAAGATCAAGCGCACCAACACGATCGCCCGATAAGCCGATGACAACCAAACTCGATAACCTCCAAGCCGCACTGCACAGTGCGCTGGGCGACCACATTGTCAGCCTGACCAACGCGCTCGGCGAAATCACGCTCGTCATCAAGGACAGTCATTACCTGTCAGCGATGCGCGTACTGCGCGACCATCCGGACACGCGTTTCGAACAATTGCTGGACCTCGCCGGTGTCGATTTTTCGACCTACGGTGACGGTGCCTGGGATGGACGTCGCTTTGCAGTGGTCTCGCATTTGCTGTCGCTGACGCATAACTGGCGTGTGCGCGTTCGCGTATTTGCCAGTGACGACGAAGTGCCGGTCGTGGCATCGCTCATTGACATCTGGTCGTCTGCCAACTGGTACGAGCGCGAAGCGTTCGACTTCTTCGGCATCCTGTTCGAAGGCCATGACGACTTGCGCCGCATCCTCACCGACTATGGCTTCATTGGCCATCCGTTCCGCAAGGATTTCCCGGTCTCCGGCTATGTCGAGATGCGCTACGATCCGGAACAAAAACGGGTGATCTACCAACCGGTCACCATTGAGCCGCGCGAGGTAGTGCCACGCGTGATTCGCGAAGAACAATACGGAATCAAATAATGGCTGAGATTAAAAACTACACGCTCAATTTCGGGCCGCAGCACCCTGCTGCACATGGCGTGTTGCGCCTGGTGCTGGAGCTCGACGGTGAAGTCATCCAGCGCGCCGATCCGCATATCGGTCTGCTGCACCGTGCCACCGAAAAACTCGCGGAACAAAAAACCTACCTGCAATCGGTGCCCTACATGGACCGCCTCGACTACGTGTCGATGATGTGTAACGAGCACGGCTACGTGATGTCCATCGAGAAGCTGCTTGGTCTCGAAGTACCGCTGCGGGCCCAGTACATTCGCGTGATGTTCGATGAAATCACGCGCCTGCTGAACCATCTGTTGTGGCTGGGTGCGCATGCACTCGACGTCGGCGCGATGGGCGTGTTCCTGTACGCATTCCGCGAACGCGAAGACCTGATGGATTGCTACGAAGCGGTCTCCGGTGCACGCTTGCATGCGGCCTATTATCGTCCGGGTGGCGTCTACCGCGATTTGCCGGAAGTGATGCCGAAGTACAGCGCATCGATCCTGCGCAATGCCAAGGCGATCGGTCAGCTCAACGAAAACCGCCAGGGTTCGCTGCTCGATTTCATCGAAGATTTTACGAACCGGTTCCCGCGTTATGTCGACGAGTACGAAACCTTACTGACCGATAACCGGATCTGGAAACAGCGCCTGGTCGGTGTCGGCGTGGTCTCGCCGGAGCGGGCGCTGGCAATGGGCTTCACCGGCCCGATGCTGCGTGGTTCCGGCATCGAATGGGATCTGCGCAAGAAGCAGCCCTACGAAGTCTATGACTTGCTCGACTTCGATATTCCGGTGGGCGTCAACGGCGATTGCTACGATCGTTATCTGGTGCGTGTCGAAGAGATGCGCCAGTCCAACAAGATCATCAAGCAGTGCGTCGAATGGCTGCGCAACAACCCGGGTCCGGTGATGACCGACAACCACAAGGTGGCGCCGCCATCGCGTGTGAACATGAAGTCGAACATGGAAGAACTGATCCATCACTTCAAGCTGTTCACCGAAGGCTTCCACGTGCCACCGGGCGAGGCGTATGCCGCGGTCGAGCATCCGAAAGGCGAGTTCGGCGTCTACCTGATTTCGGACGGGGCCAACAAGCCGTACCGCCTGAAAATCCGCGCGCCGGGATTCGCCCACTTGCAAGGTTTGAACGAAATGGCCAAGGGCCACATGATTGCCGATGCTGTCACCATCATCGGTACGCAAGACATTGTCTTTGGTGAAATTGATCGCTGATTCGCGATAGGTTATTGAGGCACATAGCATGCTGTTATCAGAACTAGCGTATAAAAAAATTGATCGTGAAGTAAGCAAATTCCCCGCCGACCAGAAGCAGTCGGCGGTGATGGGTGCACTGGCGATTGCCCAGGATGAAGCCGGCTGGCTCTCGCCGCCGTTGATGCAGGAAATCGCTGACTATCTCGGCATGGCACCTATCGCCGTGCAGGAAGTCGCGGCTTTCTATGAGATGTACAACACCTCGCCGACCGGCAAGTTCAAGATCACCGTCTGTACCAACTTGCCTTGCGCTTTGTCGGGTGGCGAAAAAGCAGCCCGGTACCTGAAGCAAAAACTCGGTATCGATTACCGCGAGACGACGGCCGATGGCCAGTTCACTTTGCGCGAAGGCGAATGCATGGGTGCCTGCGGTGATGCACCGGTCATGCTGGTGAATAACAAGCGTATGTGCAGCTGGATGTCCAACGACAAGATCGATGACCTGGTAGAGGAGTTGAAAAAATGACGAGTCTGCATACCCGACACATCAAGCCCCTGATCCTCGCCGGTCTGGATGGCAAGAACTGGCACCTGGAAGACTACGTGGCACGCGGCGGTTACGCCCAGCTCAAGCGCATCCTCAACGACAAGATCACGCCCGAGCAAGTCATCGCCGAGCTGAAGGCGTCGTCCTTGCGCGGGCGCGGCGGCGCGGGTTTCCCGACCGGCCTGAAGTGGAGCTTCATGCCGCGCCAGTACCCCGGCCAGAAATACCTCGTTTGCAATTCAGACGAAGGCGAACCGGGCACCTTCAAGGATCGCGACATCATGCGTTACAACCCGCATGCGCTGATCGAAGGCATGGCCATCGGTGCCTACGCAATGGGCATCACGGTCGGCTACAACTACATCCACGGCGAGATCTGGGCTGACTACGAACGCTTCGAAGAAGCCATCGAAGAGGCCCGCGCCGCCGGCATGCTCGGCGACCGCATAGCCGGCAGCGATTTCACGTTCCAGTTGCATGCGTTCCATGGTTATGGCGCTTACATCTGCGGCGAAGAAACCGCCTTGCTCGAATCGCTCGAAGGCAAAAAAGGCCAGCCGCGCTTCAAGCCGCCTTTCCCGGCCAGCTTCGGCCTGTACGGCAAGCCGACCACGATCAACAACACCGAGACCTTCGCGGCTGTGCCGTTCGTGTTTGCCATGGGCGGCG
>AEPR01000761.1 GCA_000195205.2 Oxalobacteraceae bacterium IMCC9480
CATGGCGCTTGCATTGGCAAACGGGACAAAAGCGATACCGGCGAGCAGCAGGGTGCCGGTCAGGAAGTGTTTGATCATTGGTAGTCTCATGGATAAAAGGTGGAAGGAAGAGTGATGCCGGTCGCAACAGACACGTACCGCGAATCAGGAATGCCAGCTGCAACCGGAAGTTAGCATTGTTCGTATTTAAATAACTTTTTGGTAACACTCTTTTTAGCCAGGTATTCACCTAAAACTACGTACTCAAAAGTAATCCAAACATCGATACTGTTCGGAGGCAAAAATATTTTCCACGTGCAATTGATAACAAAGACCGTCGCGAAGATGGTCAAGCACTTAAGCTGCAACAGGGCAGGGCACACCTGTCCGTTATTCCCATTCCAAGGAGACCGCCATGAAATTGTATGTATCCCCGAGAGCACCCAACCCGCGCCGTGTGACGATGTTCATTGCCGAAAAAGGCATCACCGGCATCGAGGAAATCTCGGTCAATTTGTCTGCCAATGAGCACAAGGGCGCGGCCTATCTCGAGAGGAATCCGCTTGCCGGCGTGCCGGCACTGGAGCTTGATGATGGTCGTGTGTTGAGTGAAAGCAGGGCGATCTGCACCTACCTCGAAGGCTTGCAGCCGGAGCCCAATCTGATGGGAAGCACCTTCGAAGAACGCGCGTTCATCGAAATGGCCGATAGGCGCATGGAGTTGTCCTTGTTCGGGACCATCGCCAATTGCATCCGTCATACCCATCCCGGGCTGATGGCGCTGGAGCAACCGCAGTTTCAGGACTTCGGCCATTCGCAGGGCGAAAAAATGCTGGTCGTCGCACGTTGGCTGGACCAGCATCTGGCGGGCACCGGCTATGTCGCCGGTGCCCGTTTTACGATCGCCGATATCACGGCGTTCTGTGCGCTTGAATTCGCCCGCGGCTTAATGAAATTCAATCCAGGCGAGCAGGGACTGATGCATTTACAGGCCTACCGTGACCGGATTGCACAGCGCCCAAGTGCCTGAACTGCGCTTATTTGGACTTGGCAGCGTGCGTTGCAATGACATCCATCAGGGCTGGTGACAGGCAGTCGTAAGGCTGCAAACCAAGTTCCACGAGGCGACCGCGTACGGCGTCCATCTGGTCGGGAGCAGCGCCGGACTCGATGATCGACGAAACAAACGCGGCAAATCCGGGGGCGGCCCAACCGGTTTCGGACGAGCGTTCGGTATGCACAAAATCCAGGCCAAAAAAAGCATGGGCGGTATTTTCGATGCGACCGATCATGTGCACGCCGCACCCTTTGCAGGCATGGCGCTGGATGGTCATCGAGGAATCGACGATCTCCAGCTTGTCGGCATTGGCAGTCACGGAGACGGCGTCACGCGAGACGACGGCAATCTGTGCGAACAGCGAACCGTCCGGCTTCCAGCATTTTGAGCAGCCGCAGACATGGTTATGCGCGGTCTGTGACGTGATCGTGACTTCGACCGGATGGTCGACGCAAGCACACACTAACTTGCCACCGGAAAAACCGGCTAGCGTTGGCTTGATGCCGTTGTCGACGGCGGGGTGAATTTGAACAGTCATTGTTTGCTCCTACAGCAGTATCGGGGGAATCGACTCTATAGAGAGTCCAGGTCATCGTCTGTTAGCTGCTGCGCGTACAGGTGTGAATACTTGGGAATCGCATTTTACATAATATAAATTATACGAAGTTTGGCATGCTGGCTTTTCGTGGCAAAGACATAACCCGATCCGGCCCCGCCGATAGCAGGAACGCCACGGCAAGCCACAGAAAATTTACGGCAACACAATGGACTAGAATGTCGGCTCGAACGATAGCCTCGAGTGCAGTCTCTAAACCGGAGTTGAGGGTTTTTAGAGTGCTTCAAGTAATAGCCTGGAAATAGTAAAAATAATGGAATGGATCCCGATAGTCTTGTTGACGTTCAAGTTTCTCGTGCTCGGCACTGGCATGTTTTTCGCCATCAAGTGGCATTACGATCAAGAGAAAAAAGCGGTAGATAAGGGCGCGGTGCTACGTGCTAGCGGCAAGGTGGCTGCCATCTTCGTGCTCTTGCTCGTGGGCCTGATGCTCGTCACCTTCGTCCTTGCCCGTGTGCTCGGTCTGGACTTGACCTCCTCATAACGGCAAAAAATAGTGCGCTGATACCCGGGCATTTTTACGGTCCATCGATGACCGAACGCCCCGACGCACAGTTCGAGGTGCGAGCCAACGGGCTTGCCCTGCCCTGCACGATGCATGCCTGCGCACCGGCGTGGAACAAGTCGCTGCCCACGCGCGCGTACCGAAAATGCTCGTCAATTCCAACCGTTCGCCGGTCCATTCTCGTGGGCACGATACACCCG
>AEPR01000760.1 GCA_000195205.2 Oxalobacteraceae bacterium IMCC9480
GCTTCCTTCGACAGGCTCAGGACGAACAGTCAATACGGCGCGCGGGAAAAACGTTTTAATACGCAGTTCGCAACTTACGCAATAAGCGCAGAGCACTGCACAGAATGCGCTGCCGGCCACTGCAAGTTTCAAGTTATAAGTTTCTTTAAGTCAATCTTCCATATTTGATTTAGATCAAATATTTTTGTTGTTGTATGGAAATACACTGCTTTCATTCCCCTGAAAGTCTTCGTGTTTTTCAGACTGACAGGTAGGGTAAAAAAAGCAAGGATGTCGCTTTGTTGTTTGCGTCAATCCAAAGTTCAACCCCTCACCGAGACCCGCCATCATGCGCATGAACACTCCGGTAACTGACGCCGAAGTCCAGTTGAGCGATAACGAGACCATCGTTTCGACCACGGACCAGCAAGGCAACATCACCTACGTCAATCCCTACTTCGTCGAAATCAGCGGCTTCACTGAGCAGGAATTGATCGGCTCGCCACAAAACATCCTGCGCCATCCCGACATGCCGGTCGAAGCCTATGCCGACATGTGGGCCACCATCAAGAGTGGCTTGTCATGGACCGGCATGGTCAAGAACCGCTGCAAGAATGGCGACTTCTACTGGGTCTTCGCCAACGTCACGCCCGTGATGAAAAACGGTCGCGCCACCGGCTACATGTCGGTGCGTACCAAGCCCACCCGCCAGCAAGTCAGCGACGCCAGCGCCCTGTATCGCAACCTGAAGAACGGCAATCCCGACCGTATCGCCATTGTCCAGGGCGCGGTGGTCGGCACGGGCGTGCTGGCAAAGCTGGGCCGTATGACGCAAGTGTCGCTGTCTGCACGTATCGGCGCGAACATGGTGTTTTTGCTGGCGGTGCTGGCGCTGCTGGCGGCGAACAACCTGCTTGATGGCGGCCTCGGACGCACCTGGCTGACGGTCCTGTCGCTGGTGGCGCTGGTCACGACTGCTTATTTCTGGTTCGTGCTGCATCAAGGTGTCGTGCTGCCGATCAGACAGGCGCTGCTGGCCAGCCAGATCATGTCCGGCGGCGACCTGACCCAGATCATCACCACCACCCGCAAGGACGATGTCGGCCAGTTGCTGCGCTCGCTGCGGCAATTGCGCGTGAACCTGCATTCGATCGTCGGCGACGTGCGCAGCAATTTCGAACAGATCGGCCAGGCCACCGGTGAAATCGCCGCCGGCAACATGGACCTGTCGGGTCGCACCGAGTCGCAGGCGTCGGCACTCGAACAGACGGCCTCGAGCATGGAAGAGCTGGCCTCGACGGTGCAGCAAAATACCGGCAATGCCACGCAAGCCAACCAGATGGCCGGCGAAGCGGCGGTCGTGGCCGGCAAGGGCGGCGCGATCGTCGAGCAGGTAGTGGCCACGATGAGTGACATCACGACCTCGTCGAAGCGCATCGTCGACATCATCAGCATCATCGAAGGCATTGCCTTCCAGACCAACATCCTGGCGCTCAACGCCGCCGTCGAAGCAGCCCGCGCCGGCGAGCAGGGCCGCGGCTTTGCGGTGGTGGCATCCGAAGTGCGCAACCTGGCGCAGCGCAGTGCCAGTGCCGCCAAA
>AEPR01000759.1 GCA_000195205.2 Oxalobacteraceae bacterium IMCC9480
TCTTGCTCGACTCCTGCCATGCACTGCAAAATTACGGCGTAGACAGATACAAACGACCAGCGAAACTGTCACTTGAGAAAGAACATGCGCGCCAGGAAGAACGCGAGGCTTATCTGCAATCACAAGTAAATCATTTATGGCGGACGTTACCACGCAGGGAAGAAGAAACGGAAAACACGGAAACAGCTCGATTCCCAACAGAACCTCAGGAGAACCTTCTTTATTTTATCGAAAAATATGCTCCGCTACTTGAACCTTGGCAACGAGAAGTCATTCGAATTACGCGGAAAATATCCCAATACTTCCACCCGCAGCGCCAGACCCAAGTCATGAACGAAGGATGGGCAACTTTCTGGCATTACACAATCTTGAACCAACTTTACGACGAAGAAGTAGTCGGTACCGGTTTCATGCTGGAGTTCTTACAGAGCCATACCAACGTGGTTTTCCAGCCATCCGTACATAGTCAAAATTTTAACGGCATCAATCCCTATGCATTAGGCTTTGCAATGATGCGTGATATTCGTCGTATTTGTGAACAACCCACCGAGGAAGATAAGGCATGGTTTCCGGACATTGCAAATACAGATTGGCATCAAACATTGGATTTTGCTATGCGCAACTTCAAGGATGAAAGTTTTATCGCTCAATACCTTTCACCAAAACTGATCCGAGATTTTCATTTTTTTTCGATTCTGGACGATGACAGCGATAAAAACTTGCATATATCGGCTATTCATGACGAAAACGGCTA
>AEPR01000758.1 GCA_000195205.2 Oxalobacteraceae bacterium IMCC9480
GGTAGCCTTGTTCATCTCTCCGAGCCAGAAAAATTCACCGCGGCGGACAGTCGTCTCAGCCAGCACGGGGGCGATTTGAATGGAGAGGATCAAGCCAAGGGCAAAAGTGGGCAATCTAGACATGGGGTCCTGTCGGCATCGGTTGGGCAAAGAGTCACACGATATAGGTGCGCCGTCGTTCCTGGTCGACATTCCAGAAAGTCGGCGTGGCAATGGCATGTCATAGTCTATTTGGCGACAGGTCTATTTTTGATCCTGTTTGTTGAAAATCTGCATACGCTGTATTCCTGCACAAAATTCTTATTGGCAATTAATCGCGTTAATTAAGCGATTCATCGGCTTTCGACAGATGTGGTGAGCGAAAATCATCTTGAAAGGTATGTGCGTTACCGAACTAATAATTCTTAAAGTTTCTATCATTACGAAATCTCCATTTCATTATTAAGGAATTAAAAATGAGCTACGAAGATCGCGACACATACGGCATGTACAAGAACGAAAACATGACAGATTCGGCGCAGGCATTAATGGGTGCAGATACGCTAATTGGCAACGATGTGTACAACCATAAAGAGGAAGATCTGGGAGACATCAAAGAAATCATGCTCGACATACGCAGCGGCAGAATAAGTTATGCGGTATTGTCCTTCGGCGGATTTATGGGAGTGGGCGAAAAGCTGTTCGCGGTGCCTTGGAGTACATTGACACTCGATACCAACAACAAGCGTTTCATACTGAAAATCGATAAAGAGCAACTCAAAGATGCACCCGGATTCGATGCGGATAAATGGCCGGATATGGCTGATCCGGTTTGGAACAATACAATTCATTCTTATTACGGCACTAAGCCGCATTTGAACGATCAGATTATCTGATTTGTCATGCAATCTTGTGTCAAACACAGCAGTCTTAATCGTTGCCATCAAGCAGGACTTATAAAAAAATAAGTCAATAATTTTGAAGGTTGAAAAGGGCGGAGTCAAGAACCAAGTGCAACACG
>AEPR01000757.1 GCA_000195205.2 Oxalobacteraceae bacterium IMCC9480
TGGCTCGTACTCAACGTGTGCCGTATTGATCGTGATACCGCGCGCTTTCTCTTCTGGCGCTGCATCGATCTGGTCATAGGCCTTCGCCTCACCACCAAATTTTTTCGACAGAACGGTAGCGATTGCTGCTGTCAATGTGGTCTTGCCATGGTCGACGTGGCCAATCGTGCCCACATTCACGTGCGGCTTGGTCCGCTCAAATTTACTCTTTGCCAT
>AEPR01000756.1 GCA_000195205.2 Oxalobacteraceae bacterium IMCC9480
GCAGGCAACTGGTCCCGGCATGCTGTATCAGATCGTCCTGCTGGCCGCCTTCGCACTTATTGCCGGCTTGATCGACCTGCCACTCGATTACTACAAGCAGTTCGTGCTGGAACAGCGCTTCGGTTTCAACAAGATGACCCCCGGCCTGTTTTTTGCCGACATGGTCAAGGGCGGTCTGCTCGGTGCGGCCATCGGCCTGCCGCTGGTGTGGGTGATCCTGACGCTGATGGAACAATCAGGCGCACTGTGGTGGTTGTATGCGTGGCTGGTCTGGAGCGGCTTCCAGCTGCTGATGCTGGTGCTGTATCCGACCGTCATCGCACCGCTGTTCAACAAGTTCACGCCGCTGGCCGACGAGAGCCTGAAGACCCGCATCGAAGGCCTGATGCAGCGCGTCGGCTTTGCCTCGCAAGGCTTGTTCGTGATGGATGGCTCGAAGCGCAGCGCGCATGGCAATGCGTATTTTTCGGGCTTCGGCGCGGCCAAGCGCATCGTCTTTTTTGACACGCTGCTGTCGCGTCTGGCACCTCCGGAGATCGAAGCGGTGCTGGCGCATGAGCTGGGCCACTTCAAGCTCAAGCACATCATCAAGCGCATCGCGATGATGTTCGCGCTATCGCTGGCTTTCCTGGCGCTACTCGGCTATCTGAAAAACCAGGTCTGGTTCTACAACGGCCTGGGTGTCGAACCTAGCCTGTTCATCAGTAACGATGCGATGGCGCTGATTTTGTTCATGCTGGTGCTGCCGGTATTTACGTTCGTATTCGGGCCGCTGACTTCGATCAGTTCGCGCAAGCACGAGTTCGAAGCCGACGCCTTCGCCGCCACCCATACCGACGGGCGCGACCTGGTCTCGGCGCTGGTCAAGCTGTACGAGGACAACGCGTCGACCCTCACGCCGGACCCGCTGCACTCCGCTTTTTATGACTCCCATCCGTCCGCCACCATGCGGATCAACAAGCTGCTCGCCGGCTCAACAAGGTGACCCTATGACTCTGACTGACCTGCTCGAAAAAAAATGCGTTCCTGGCGTAAGCGCCCTGCCTCCTGCCGAGGTCGATACGCTGCTCGCCCTGATCGACAGCTGGCACCTCGCCGATGGCAAGATCGTGCGCAGCTTCGACTGCAAAAATTACTACGACACGCTGTCCTTCATCAATGCAATCGCCTACGTGATCCATGCCGAAGACCATCATCCGGAACTGGTCGTGACCTACAACCGCTGCGTCGTCAAGTTCGACACCCACACGGTCAATGATGGTCGTGGCGGCCTGTCGGTCAATGACTTCATTTGCGCAGCCAAGATCGATGCCATTTTCCAGCAATCGTTTTCCTGAGCGATGGCCAAACTGCCTGAACTGAGCGCGCTGATTGACGCCACCATCATTGCGGCCCATGGCCGTCATTATCTGGCGCACGCCGATGGCGTCAGGCTGCAATGCGTCACGCGCGGCAAGAAAAGCGATGTCGCCGTCGGCGATATCGTGCGCGTGGCACTGACCTCGCCCAACCAGGGCGTGATCGAATCGATCACCGAACGCAAATCACTGCTGTACCGCTCGGACCAGTACAAGTCCAAGCTGCTGGCAGCCAATGTCACGCAGTTGTTCATCGTGGTGGCGACCGAGCCTGGCTTTTCGGATGACCTGGTATCGCGCTCGCTGGTCGCCGCCGAAGCCGCCGGCGTGCAGGCGCACCTGATCCTCAACAAGATCGACGTCACCGAATCGCTGCCAAAAACCCGCACGCGGCTGGCGCAATATGCGCGGCTCGGTTATCCGGTCCATGAAGTTTCGGCACGCGCGGCACCGGAGGCTGCGGTGGCCACGCTGGGGCCGCTGCTGCAGGGCCAGTCGACGATTTTGATCGGCCAGTCCGGCATGGGAAAGTCATCGCTGATCAACCTGCTGGTGCCGGACGCCGACATCGCCGTACGCGAGATCTCGGCCGCGCTCGATACCGGCAAGCACACCACCACCTTCACGCGGCTCTACAACATCGGCGACACGTCGACGGCGATCATTGATTCGCCGGGCTTTCAGGAATTCGGTTTGTACCATTTGTCGGAAGGGATGCTGGAGCGCGCCTTTCCGGAATTCGAACCGCTGCTGGGCAAGTGCAAGTACTACAACTGCCATCATCTGACCGAGCCTAGCTGCACGGTGCTGGCGGCGCTGGCGGCGGGCGAGATACTGCCTTACCGGCATGCGCTGTATGCGCAGTTGCTGCATGAGTCTTCGCAGACTTTGTATTGAGGTGCGGCGGATCGGTTAAAGATGGTCGAGGGCGCACCGCGAATTAAAAACCGTTCGGCC
>AEPR01000755.1 GCA_000195205.2 Oxalobacteraceae bacterium IMCC9480
TGGTCTGGAAAGCAATGCCATCGATGACGCTGATGATGTCGACGATCTTCTTGGCGGAGGTGTTGATGGAATCCATGGTCTCGACGACTTGCGAGACGACCAATCCGCCTTTGCTCGCCACAGCCGATGCGGTGACCGCCAGATTGCTGGCTTCGCGCGCATTGTCGGCATTTTGCTTGACGGTCGCGGTCAGTTGCTCCATCGACGAAGCGGTTTCTTCGAGTGCGCTGGCCTGCGATTCGGTGCGTTGCGATAGGTCCCGGCTACCCATCGAGATTTGCCGCGATCCGGTCGAGATCGCCCCCGACGACGCGCTGATCTCGCCAATAATCCTGGCGAGGTTGGCAATGAAGGTATTGAGCGAATCGCCGAGCATGGCGAATTCGCCTTGCATGGCTGGAAGTCGCTGGTTCAGGTTGCTGTCGCCTGAATTGAGGTTGTTTACTGCCAGCAAGACGCGACGGATATTGGCGGCAATCGTGCGGATGGTCACCAGCGCGAACAAGCCCAGGCAAATGCTGGATGCCAGCAACGCCATCAAGATGATCTGTTCGGAATGGGCTGCAGTGGCCTGCGACGCCGCGCTGGTCTCCGCGGTATTTTTTTCAATCAAGGCGGAAAGGGATGCCATTTCCCGCTCCAGTGCCTCGAAGGTCTTCATGAATTTGTCGAATTCGATGTCCATCGCTGCCGGTTGATCAAAGGCGACAGCCACCGCTAGCTGGCTCTCTTTTAGATAGGTATCGACCAGCGGACGTACCTTGGCGATCGATGCGGTAATGTCTGCCGGCAGCGGCAAGGCTTCATTGTTTTTCAGTGCGTCAGTGAAGGAGGACATGTGTCCGGCCAGCGCTTGCTCGACGTCCTTGCGCTGATCCATCTTCTTTTTGCTGCCGGTCGACATTGCCAGCAGCACGTCGCCGCGCAAGGCGTCGTGCATCATGTCGGCCTGCATGTGGTTGCGTAATGCCGCACTGACTGTCGCATTGTCCTGCAATGCCCCGGAAACGGTCCGTTCTGCCCAGATGCCGGAACCGCCCACCAGAGCAGTGAACAGGAGGCTGATTGCCGTCATTAAAATCAAGCGCCATGTAATGGTCATTGTCAGCTCCTGTCCGGTGACTAGAATTTGCTGGAAAGCCCGACGGTCCATGTCAGGTCCGCGGTGTTTTTGTTGAGCCCTTTGTAGAGCGCCGTATCGATTTGCCATGTTGGCGAAAGCAGATACGCCATGCCGACATCAAGGGTGGCGACCGTGCCGCCATGCCGGGAGCGGGCAATTTGCGGCAAGGCAATTTCGACGAAAACACGGGTTTGCTCGCTCAGTGATTTGCCGAGGACGGCGGCGAAAATGCCGTTCCAGCTGCGTTCTCCGTTCTGGTCCTTGTCGAAGGTCAGGCCGGGCATGACGCCAAGCGATAGTCCTGCGGGTAAGTCCCATTCGGCAACGACACGCAACGAAGGACGCAAGCCATTGCCGCGGAATGCCGCCGAGCCGCTGTCCAGATCGACATGGGCCAGAATGCCGACGGACGGGTTGGTGCCACTCTCATCCATCACGTGCCACTTTGCCCCGACCGAGGTATCGGCATAACCGCGGTCGGTGGTACGCGTGCCTTGGATTAGATCATCGGTGTGCTGAACGACACGGCCATCGGTTTCAATGCGTAGTTCCCATGCCGCACCGGTACCCATGCGCAGCAGGACCGGGGTGTAAATGGCGCGTGTTCTGCGGGTATCGCGCCGGGTCCGTTCGATGGCCACGCCCGTCTCTGCCTGAAACCGCCCTTTGCCAACAACATCACTCGATTCGACGAAGTCGGGACGATCTGTGACGATGAGCTCTTTTTCTTCAGCGCCGGCGGCGCCGGCGAGCATCATTAGCAAGCCTGCGAATAGTGCGTTACACGGCGGGACAGGTTTTTTTTGCATAGCGAATTTCCTTTTGGAGGTAAATTTCTGCTTAAAAAAGTCGCGGGCAATACCGGTTCGGCGCGATATTGCCTTGCAGGAATATACGTTAAAGGAATGCTTATTGATACCAAGAGTCTTGGTATGTTGATCTACTGTTGCGTTATGTTGCTTTTAAAAAATTACTTTTGAGTAAATTTTAGTCGCCGACGACCCGAGATACCGCATGTGGGATGACGCCGGAGACGCGTCAGCCGGCACCCCGGCTTGTCGCCAAAGAAGCTGGTGCAGCATGATTTATGTCGGGGCAGGGGCAATACTTTGCAGGGCGTTGAAGCAACGCGGAATCAGGTCCCGGATCAGGTACGCGGTGGCTGTCGTTCTTTGACTTGCCGGCTTATTCAGGTGCCCGCGACTTGCCGCTCGGTTTTGGTAGAAAGTGCGAAGGTTTTTATGATCGGCAACACTTTTTTTGCAAACGGGTGTGCCTGCTGGACTTGCATGGAAGAGGGCTCCCCGTGGATCTGGAACACGCTGATGGCATCGACCAGGTTGAGCGCATGTTCCTGCATCGATTCCGCTGCTGCGGTCGATTCCTCGACTAGCGCCGCATTCTGCTGGGTACTTTCGTCGAGTTGCGTGATGGCCTGGTTGATATGGCCGATGCCCACGGTCTGCTCCTGGCTGGCAGCCGCGATTTCGCTGATGATGCCGGTGACGCGG
>AEPR01000754.1 GCA_000195205.2 Oxalobacteraceae bacterium IMCC9480
ATTTGCATACGCACGGACAGCGCCGCGCGCTATTTTGCTGGCATGAAGAGCAATGGAAAATGCAATGGCTTAACCCCTAGACACCCGACAAAGTGGCCTTCCGGTCGTGTACGTGGTCGGCGTTAAGCGCGTATGCTCAGCCGCTCACTCTCCACTGAAACGGATCAGACAGATGACAATTACCCGCGGATATGCAGCAACTGCAGCCAAAGCACCCCTAACACCCACCACGTTCGAACGCCGCGCTCCGCGCGAAGACGACGTGTCGATCGACATCAAATTCTGTGGCGTGTGCCACTCCGATATCCACCAGGCCCGCGACGAATGGGGCGGCGCAGCCTTCCCGATGGTGCCCGGCCATGAAGTCGCCGGCATCGTCAGCGCGGTCGGCAGCAAGGTCACCAAATTCAAGGTCGGCGATCATGTCGGCGTCGGCTGCTTTGTGGATTCCTGCACCCAGTGCGCGACCCGCAATGTCGATCTCGAACAGTACATGCCGGGCCTGGTCCAGACCTACAACGGCGTCGAAGGTGATGGCGTCACGCCAACGATGGGCGGCTACTCCGAGCACATGGTGGTCAAGGAAGGCTATGTCCTGTCGATCCCGAAAAACCTGCCGCTCGACGCTGCCGCGCCGCTGCTGTGCGCCGGTATCACGCTGTATTCGCCACTGCACCACTGGAAAGCCGGCCCCGGCAAAAAAGTGGCCATCATTGGCATGGGCGGACTCGGCCACATGGGCGTCAAACTGGGCCACGCAATGGGCGCTGATGTGACGGTATTGAGCCAGAGCCTGTCGAAGCAGGAAGACGGCATGCGCTTTGGTGCCGCGCATTACTATGCGACCAGTGACGCTGCCACGTTCGACAAATTGCAGGGCGAGTTCGACCTGATCATCAATACCGTCGGTGCCAATATTGATTGGAACGCCTACATCAATCTGCTCAAGGTCGATGGCACGATGGTACTGATCGGCGTACCGGAAAAGCCGGTTCCGGTGATGGCGCACGTGCTCATTGGCGGACGTCGTACGCTGGCCGGCTCGATGATCGGCTCGATCAAAGAGACCCAGGAAATGCTCGACTTCTGCGGCAAGCACGACATCGTTGCCGACATCGAACTGATCAAGATTCAAGATATCAATGACGCCTACGACCGGGTCATCAAGAGCGATGTGCGCTATCGCTTCGTGATCGATATTGCTTCGCTGGCAGCGTAAGTTCTGTTGGCCAAACCGGATGAGTTGTCCGGTTGGCCGGCATAGCCGGGCCGCACTGGTTGACGTCCCGACGTCGATTGGTGCGGCCCGATTTGTTTCCGGAAGACGAAGGCCTGTCACCGGCAAACATGATCCTGCCGGCCTCAATACCGCATTCGTTAGTTCTTTTTTTCACCTCTTATTCAGGACCTTTCCATGAAATCCATTACCTTGCGTTCTCCCGGCGGCCTCGCCAATCTTCTCGTTGTTGAAGGCGAGTCACCTGCTGCGCCGGCGGCCGGACAAATCCGTGTCCGCATCCACGCCAGCTCGCTCAATTACCACGACTACAGTGTCGTCACGCGTGAGGGCTGGGAAGCCGACGGCCGGATTCCGATGTCCGATGGTGCCGGCGTGGTGGATGCTGTTGGCGCTGGCGTCACCGGGTTCAAGGTGGGCGATCATGTTGTGTCGTGCTTTTTCCCAAGCTGGGCAAATGGCACTGCCACGATCGGCAATTTCAGCACCGTGCCGGGCGATGGCATCGATGGCTTTGCGCGAGAGATGGTGACCACAGCCGCCACTTCATTCACGCTGGCACCGAAGGGATTTACGCATGCTGAAGCAGCCACACTAACAACCGCCGGACTCACTGCCTGGCGCGCGCTGGTCGTTGAAGGGAATCTCAAGGCGGGCGATACAGTACTGGCATTGGGTACCGGCGGCGTCTCGATTTTTGCGTTGCAATTCGCGAAGATGATGGGCGCTACCGTAATCATCACGTCGTCGTCGGATGAAAAACTGGAGCGGGCCCGTGCACTCGGCGCGGACCAGACAATCAACTACAAGACACACGCGAACTGGGGCGCCAAAGTGCGCGAACTGACCGGTGGACTGGGCGTCGATCATGTCATCGAAGTCGGTGGGCCGGGCACGCTGCCGCAGTCAATCGATGCGGTACGTGTCGGTGGAAAAATCATGCTCATCGGTGTGCTGACCGGCTACACCGGCGATGTGCCGACCGCTGCGATGATGGCCAAGCAGGCGCGCCTGCAAGGCTTGATCGTCGGTAGCCGGCAAGAGCAGATGGATATGGTTCGCGCCATCGATGCGACCGGG
>AEPR01000753.1 GCA_000195205.2 Oxalobacteraceae bacterium IMCC9480
GTGGGCACAACAAGCCGTGCCCACCCTACGTGGTCACCAACCATGCGTCTGCGTCCAATCGATTCATTTCCCAAGGAGATCCCGCATGTCCCAACCCACCTGGTGTTTCGAAGACTTCGAAGCAGGCCACTGCTTTGAAGTCGGCAGCATCACCGTCGACGCCGCCGAAGTGCACGACTTCGCGACCCGCTATGATCCGCAAGCTTTCCACGTCGATCCCGACGCCGCCGCCAAATCCATCTTCGGTGGCGTCATCGCCAGTGGCTGGCACACCTGCAGCATGATGATGCGGCTGGTGGTCGACAACTACCTGCGCGATTCGACCAGCATGGGTTCGCCCGGCATCGATGAAGTGCGCTGGCTCAAGCCGGTGCGTCCGGGCGACGTGCTGCGCGTTACCAGCACCGTAATCGATGTCGTGCCATCGAAAAGCAAGCCCGATCGCGGCGTCATCAACACGCTCTGGGAAGCGCACAACCAGCACGGCGAACTGGCCGTCACCATCAAGGGGCGCGGCTTGTTTTTGCGTCGTACTACCCTCTGATTTTTTAAAAGGAATGCCATGCGTACCATCGCCACACTCGCCGAACTGAAGACTCTGACCGGCCAGGAAATCGCCGTCTCGGACTGGACCAGCATCAGTCAGGAGCGCGTGCAGCAATTCGCCGACGCCACCGGCGACCAGCAATGGATACACACCGACGTCGAGCGCAGCCGCGCCGAGTCGCCGTTCGGCGGCACCGTCGCGCACGGCTTCCTGACGCTGTCGCTGTTGCCGTCGCTGATGGAAAGCGCAGTCACGATGAGCGACGTGAAAATGGCGGTCAACTATGGCCTCAACAAGGTGCGCTTCATGGCACCGGTGCTGGTTGGCAGCCGCTTGCGCGGACGCATCAGCGTGCTGGGTGTCGAGGATATCGCCGGCGGTGCGCAGGTCATCTGGCAGGTGACGGTCGAACGTGAGGGCAGCGACAAGCCGGTTTGTGTGGCGGAGTTGATTTCACGGCGGTATAGCTGAGTTGTTGGCGACGGAGGCGCGCACTGCGTCTTCGGAACGCTAACAAGTCGTAGGGTGGGCACG
>AEPR01000752.1 GCA_000195205.2 Oxalobacteraceae bacterium IMCC9480
TTGCTCGCGCATGCGCTGCTCGAAGGTCTCAACGAAGTCTTCGAAATCGTTGCTGGTGTTGTACATCACTTCGTAGCGGATGGATTCGTTGTTGGGGAGAGTGGTGCCGTGGATATCTTTCAGGGTCGCGAGTAGTTCGTCGGCTTGATCTTTCGACGTTTTGACGCCATTGAAAAAGGCGAGAACGGTTTCCGTCTTGCACACATTATTTGTCGCTGGCAAGGCGATCTGCGCTGCTGCGGTTTCGCTAACAATCAGGCAGGCGCAGGTCAACATCGTGATACCGAGGCGTAAAAATTTATTCACAGGTGCCTCCCACTGGCAAGCTCGATGTCGTTCCATCCAGCGCCTTGTTGAAAGCAAGATATGCCTTGAGGCGCAATTTGGTATTCGATGTAATCGCCTCGATTTTTCGGGAAACCGATCCCGGAGCGATGCCTCCGTCCTTGCTTGGAAAGGACTCATGCATGCAGTTCGTGGAGTTCATTAACTCGAGACTGACGATTTTTGTGGCGTCTTTATTTGCGGCATCGACGAGTACGGCTTTTTGCATCGCTCTCGCTTTCTGCAACACCGCCTTGCGCTGCTTCTCATC